>NHDO01000077.1 GCA_002171735.1 Proteobacteria bacterium TMED61
ATATTAGTCACCTCTATTGGAGGCAGCAATTGAGCACCGTTTTTAACACTAACCAAGCCCTTACCCGCTTTATTCTTACTGACAAGACCATCTTCACTTGCAACAAAACCATATCCAAATGTTGTAGCAAGTAAGATATACTTTGTCTCGTCGTGGAATAGGGAACCCACGAAGAGTGCTCCATCAGGTGGAGATAGCCAACCTGTAAGAGGTTCTCCAAGCCCCCTAGCGGAAGGCAGCGTATGCGGCTGCAATGTATAGACCCGTCCTGCGGAGTCAAAAAACAATACACTGTTGTTGCTTTTGCCACGCGAAAAGCCTTGAAACTCGTCTCCTGGCTTAAATGACAATTCGCTTGCGATCACGTCGTGTCCTTTTGCAGCGCGAACCCATCCCTTTGCAGACAACACAATCGTAATAGCTTCAGCTGTTAGTAATTGCGCTTCGGACAGCGCCTGTGCCGCTTCGCGCTCAACCAACGGACAGTATCTCTCGTCGCCATGAACCCTAATATCTTCTTGGATCTCTTTTTTTATTAATGTCTTTAGCCTGACTTTTGAACTCAATAGTTTTTCTATTGATTTCCGTTCCTCATCCAACTCTTTTTGTTCGTCGATAATTTTATATTCTTCAAGACGAGCGATAAATCGTAGTCGCAAGTCAAGGATCGCGTCCGCTTGAATTTCTGAAAGCGAAAAAGTTTTCATAAGAACATGCTTTGGATGATCCTCATTACGAATAATTCGAATAACCTCGTCAATATTTAAAAAAGCTATGAGGTATCCATCCAAAATATGGAGCCGAGACAAAACTTTTTTTAACCTATAATTAAGTCGCCGAGTAACCGTAGTAGTTCTAAACTGAATCCATTCTACTAGTAATGATTTCAGATTCTTAACAGCTGGAAGGCCATTCAAACCAATTACATTTAGATTAACTCTATAGTTTTTTTCCAGGTCTGTTTTTGCAAAAAGATGATTCATTAAGGAATCGCAGTCGACCCTGTTTGAACGTGGCACTAAAATTAGTCGAACAGGGTTTTCATGATCAGACTCATCTCGTAAATCCTCGAGCATAGGTAATTTTTTGTCCGACATCTGCCCAGCTATTTGCTCAAGAATTTTAGAACTCGAACTTTGATAAGGTAGCGCGAACACCACAATATTGCCGTCTTCCTTTGTCCACCTCGCGCGGAGTTTGATACTTCCATTTCCGGACTTGTACATTTCTCGGATTTCACTAGGTGGAGTGATTATTTCACTTCCGCCAGGAAAATCTGGCCCTTTAATAAATTCACACAAATCGTCCACAGTAGAGCGCGGTTTATCCAATAGGCATATACAGGCTGCGCCTACTTCATTGATGTTATGCGGCGGCACATCTGTAGCCATACCGACCGCTATTCCGGTAGTACCGTTTAAAAGAACATTTGGTAAACGGGCAGGAAGTACCTCTGGCTCTTCTAANGTTCCNTCAAAATTCAATGTCCAATCGACAGTTCCCTGACCAAGNTCTGAAAGNAGCACNTCAGCGTAAGNCATCAGCCTAGACTCGGTATANCGCATTGCNGCGAACGCNNTCGGATCGTCGATTGATCCCCAATTTCCTTGNCCATCGATTAATGGNTAGCGATAACTAAATTTCTGNGCCATTAGGACCATAGCATCGTAACACGCNGTATCTCCATGTGGATGGAATTTCCCTAGCACATCNCCCACAGTCCGCGCGGACTTTTTAAACTTTGCAGTTGCATCGAGTCCNAGTTCAGACATGGCATATACTATTCGACGTTGCACTGGCTTCAAGCCATCGCCCACGTNGGGTAAAGCTCNATCTAATATGACATACATGGAATAGTCTAGGTAAGCCTGTTCAGTAAACTCTTCTAAAGAAAGAGTCTCTTCTATTGGAGTGTTATCTTCAGACATCTGATTCACTTAGTTTGAGTTTAGATGCCAAGTTACCTTTCGTTTCAAGCCAAACACGCCTGTCAGAAGATCGTTTTTTTGCTAATAACATATCCATAAACTTCTCTGTCTTACTNAAGCTTTCTAATGTTAATCTCACTAGTCTCCTAGTATCCGGGGCCATAGTAGTTTCCCGCAACTGTAATGGATTCATCTCGCCTAATCCTTTGAAGCGCTGCACATTAACCTTACCTTTCAACTTTTCAGCAGCAATACGATCGAGGATCCCATCTTTTTCCTGGTTATCTAACGCATAAAAAACTAACTTCCCAACATCAATTCTATAGAGAGGTGGCATCGCCACATAAACATGACCATTTTCCACCAGCATGCGGAAGTGCTTAACAAACAAAGCGCACAATAACGTAGCAATATGTAATCCATCCGAATCGGCGTCAGCAAGTATACAAACTTTACCGTAACGTAATTTTGTCAANTCATCAGTNCCTGGTTCGATNCCTAACGCTACAGAGATGTCATGCACTTCGTTTGACGCGAGTACTTGAGCTGAGTCAACTTCCCAAGTGTTAAGAATTTTTCCCCTTAAGGGTAATATAGCTTGGAATTCTCTGTCTCTNGCCTGTTTTGCAGAGCCTCCTGCAGAATCCCCCTCGACCAAGAACAATTCTGTTTTGTNAATATTTTGAGAGGAACAATCCGCGAGCTTTCCAGGAAGTGCNGGGCCAGAANCNGTGATCTTCTTTCTGACAGTTTTCGCTTCTTTCANCCTACTTTGAGCTCTAGNGATGCAGATTTCNGAAATTTTTTCACCAATTTCGACATGCTGATGCAGCCAAAGGCTAAATGAATCNCGAACAACTCCGGCAACGAAGGTCATGCAGGATCGAGACGACAGACGTTCTTTCGTTTGCCCAGAAAACTGTGGCTCTTCCATTTTGACAGAGATGATGTAAGCGCACCTATCAAACACATCATCTCCAGATAGTTTNACTCCTCGTGGCAGTANGTTCCGGTTTTCACAGAACTCCCTAACTGCATCGAGCAAGCCTTGCTTTANACCNGTTACATGAGTACCACCCTGAATGGTAGGCACNAAATTCACATAACTCTCNGTAATAGGNACGCCGTCTTCNGCAANCCAGTGGATCGCCCANTGNGTAGANGCATGAATNCCATCCATGTCACCCAAAAANGCCTCCGAAGGAAGAAGNGCGTAATCAGGCATTGATTCACGCAAATAACTAGTCAAACCATCGGCGTAGAGCCATTCGATTTTTTGTTCCTTACCANTCTCAACTTCAAAAGAAACTTTCAATCCNGGGCATANNACTGCTTTCGCACGTAGCACATGTTTTAATTTTGATATCGATATTTTTAGCGAATCGAAATATTTGGGATCTGGTGTGAATGTTAGCGCTGTGCCNGTATTNTTGNCNCCTACNCTTCCAANCTCTGTCAACTCNGATTTCTTANCNCCATTNGCGAAAAGCATCTGGTATTCNANCCCATCTCGTTTGACTCGAATNTCCAAGGTTTTCGANANAGCATTAACNACAGAGACCCCAACACCATGTAGGCCTCCAGAAAACTTATAATTNTTTTTAGAAAACTTACCACCAGCATGTAGCCGAGTCAGAATTACCTCTACTCCGGTTACTTTTTCTTCAGGATGTTTATCAACAGGCATTCCTCTACCATCATCGCTGACAGTTATTGAGCCGTTTTTATTGAGACAAACTCGGATCTCTTTACAATGGCCAGCTATCGCCTCGTCGACGCTATTATCAACCACTTCCTGAATAAGGTGGTTTGGTTGAGCCGTGTCGGTGTACATCCCTGGACGTTTTTTCACTGGATCTAAACCAGTTAAAACCTCTATCGCGGATGCATCATAACTCGCACTCAATTANTTATACTCATAGACATATCTTNAGCCTTACNNNAATTGCAANAAGTATAGCTAAAAANCTTTACTACNATCAGTAATATTTTTTAAGGTTGGGCAGCCTTTTTTATCACTCAAAATCTGCCACAAGTGAGTCGAAAGTATCGCCGCTCGAAAGACGCAGCTCTGCTTGGTATTCAGGATGTTTTATACCCACGACAAACTCTGACCCTGTTTTAATACTATTGAGCTGCGAATCGGAAAACTCGAACCTAAGGAAATGAACAGCCGCCGTCTTATCATCGTTAGTTCTATCCATATCTTCATCGACAAATAATTGAGCTCGTTCACCGTCTCCGACACTGATGTAAACACAATCCTCAATTCCTTTAAGCTTTACCAACGCTTGGCGCCTCTCAACTTCATCTGGGTATTCAATCATCATAGTGGCTTTCAAATTTCGCCCATTCGGAATAAGTGGATTATANGCTTTAAGCTCTTCTTCAATCCCAGCGCGGTCGAAGATACGTTCTATTCTCAGCATTTCTTGGATCTGATATTGAACGGTACGACGATCTTCAAAATACAAACCGACATGGTCCCCTAAACCTATATAACGTATCGATTTGTGAGTCATCAACTCTTGACGCATTGACAACCTTCTCTCCTGGTAATCTTCTAAACTTAGTAANTCNGTTCTAGTAAGTACATTTGCCATAATTTATATTCCATACGCAGTTTTAAGGATGCTAAATGCAGATGNCACATGAGGTATCTCAGTTATCCCTTGNGAGATCAGATCGCCTGCCATCGGGCAATCACTAAGGTATTGATCAACTTGTGCNTCAGTAATTCTTTTAATAACTGGTTNACATATCCGTTTTGCTGAATCGTAATGNTCTTTTTTAACCGCATAGGTTCCATCATGTCCTGAGCAACGTTCAATGACCACGACCTCACTATCCGGCACCAGCTCAAGAACTTGCTTGGTTTTGAGTCCGATATTCTGTACTCGTTGATGACAAGGCACGTGATAAGCTAGTTTNCCGAATGGTTGCTTGAAATCAGTCTTTAAACNACCTATTTCGTTTAAACNAATCAAAAACTCAAAAGGGTCAACCATTGCATTAGCCACCGCTTCAACATCTTTGTTCTCAGGGAAGAGTAACGGCAANTCTTGCCTGTACATTAACACGCAGCTCGGAATTGGTGCNGTGATCTTCAAACCGTTNNTCACAAAATTGAGAAGCGCAGGTATGTTACGCTCCATAAGAGCTTCAACCGANGACANGTCNCCAAGCTCAAACTTAGGCATGCCGCAGCATTTTTCTGATTTCAGNAGCTCAACTTTAATTTCNTTATGTTCGAATACGTCAATCATATCTTGGACCATATCAGGAGCGTTCTTGTCCCCATAACANGTCACAAATAATCCAATTTTTTGNGTTAAGCCTTTGGNCTCGATCCTNCGTGAANCACGTTTTCGAGCTGTGTCGGTATGAAAAGTCGGGATCGGTGCGTCACGATGTATTCCAATTGCAACNTCTAAAGTTTTNCTCAGAATTTTAGAATTGTTTGCNCCATTAATTACNTNCGAAACTACNGGTATAGACCCAATTTTTCCAACGACATCAGTGCTAGTCAGAACTTTGTCTCGCAAAGATGCACCCTTCTCCTTAAAACGCTGGGCTTTCGCTCTAAGCATCAAGTGAGGAAAATCTATTGCCCANTCGTGGGGCGGCACGTAAGGGCATTTAGTCATGTANCANAGATCACACAGGTANCAATCATCGACCACTTTACTGAAGTCAGATTTGTCAACGCCATCGACCTCAANTGTTGGCGACTCATCAATGAGATCAAAAAGTCGCGGNAAAGANTCNCAAAGACTCACACANCGNCTACATGTGTGACANACGTCAAAAACACGTTCAAGTTCTTTCGTTAAGTCATCAGGGTCATTGAATTTTTCAGACTTCCAATCGATCGGATAGCGAGTGGGCGCATCAAGGCTTCCCTCGCGGTGCTTATTATCGGNCATTCACCACCTCTGGAGCGTAGNANATAAATCAGGCCGAGCTTATGCCCGGCCTAATATCTAGTAGCTTAAAAATCTACTATTAGTCCATAGAATCTANAGCTTTTTGAAAACGGTTAGCATGAGAGCGTTCAGCTTTAGCTAGGGTTTCGAACCAGTCTGCTATCTCATCAAAACCTTCTTCTCTNGCTGACTTGGCCATGCCTGGGTACATATCGCTATACTCATGNGTTTCACCNGCAATNGCAGCCTTCAAGTTGAGCTCTGTGCTACCTATTGGTTCACCCGTCGCTGGATCTCCTACNGCTTCCAAGTACTCTAAATGGCCATGGGCATGTCCAGTCTCACCTTCCGCTGTAGANCGAAANACTGTTGATACATCATTATAGCCCTCTACATCAGCTTTTTGAGCAAAATATAGATACCGTCTATTCGCTTGTGATTCNCCAGCAAAAGCTGCCTTAAGATTCTCTTCTGTTTTACTACCTTTTAGTGACATTTCTTNAGCTCCACGCAGTTTTGTTTNATTAGTTTAGACTCAGTCTAAATACNAAATTAGTTTANATGGTNGANAAGAACCTAGTCAAGTCTAAAATAGACATTTGACCTNCTAGTAGACAATAGTTTAAGTTGACGCAATTGCGTTAATAANGATTCTTGAATAATACCTAAATATGGATGCCATAACTCGCCCATGAACAAAAAGAGTAATANTTCGCCCCCGTTCAATTTCGAAAAAGCTATGGAAGAACTTGAAGGGATTGTGCTGCAAATGGAATCTGGCGATTTTGAACTCGAAGAGTCTATCAAGCAATTTGAAAGGGGCGTCGCCTTAACCAAACTTTGTCAAGTTGCACTCTCAAAAGCAGAACAGAAAGTTCAACAACTNTCCTTGGATCCCGAGAATAATTCAGTCGAATTAATTGATTTCGAACTTCCGACTACTGATGCNGCGAGCGAATGAGCTTAAAGACTATGTTGCCGACGTTGCAGGCGCGGACCAACGCGGCCCTTAATAGTTGCCTGCCGTCCGAAACAATCCCCCCTAAATCTCTTCATGCAGCGATGCGATATTCTGCATTAGCACCCGGCAAGCGGCTCAGGCCTGCTTTGGTCTATGTTACAGGCATGGTGTTCGGCGGCGCAGACAGTGTTCTAGATGCCGCAGCGGCTAGCGTTGAGCTTATACACGCGTACTCATTAATCCACGACGATCTTCCTGCGATGGATGATGATGACCTAAGAAGAGGGCGGCTAACCTGTCATAAACAATTCGATGAGGCTACTGCTATCCTTGCTGGAGACGCGTTGCAGGCGTTAGCTTTCGAGTCGTTAATAAATAATACTAAAGGCATATCTGCTGAGATCAGGATAGAGATGCTCCGCGTTCTGACCCACGCTAGTGGTCCTGCGGGCATGGCGGGTGGACAGGCGCTGGACCTAGACGCCGTTGGACAAACTGTAACATTGTCAGACTTAGAATTAATACACCGACACAAAACTGGAGATTTAATTACTGCTAGCGTGTTGTTAGGATATTTGTCTAGCGCACAAGATGACAGCCCTGTTCGCAAGAAACTCCAGAAATACTCTGAATGCGTCGGTTTAGCCTTTCAGGTGCAAGATGACATCCTAGATGTGGAAGGGACGACTGAAGAACTCGGCAAGCCTCAGGGTTCTGACGAAGAATTAGAAAAACCAACTTACCCTAATCTCCTGGGGATGAGCGAAGCGAAGAAGACGGCTCTCAGGTTACGTGACAATGCTATACAATGCCTACAGGAAATTGAGCAGGATACTAGTACTCTTGAAGAAATTGCAGATTTTATAATTTTTAGAAACAGTTAGTTCCCAACACTTTTAGCGTAAGTACTTCTTTTTAGTTCAGTAGCGTCCCACAATTCTTTAAGCTTCGCAGGACAAACCTCTTGAAAAGTCACGCCAAGTAAAGCAAGTTCTCTCTCAACCTTTCGAAATCTACATTCAAAATCTTTATTTGCTTTTCGTAGGGCACTGTCTAAATCGACGTGCTCATCTAGTCCGATGTTAATAAGGGCAAACATTAGTTCGCCAAACTTTTCCGAACTCGAGGAGCCAGATTTATATTGTCTAGAAAGTATTTTTAAGTCAATTAATTCTTGTTTAATTTTTCGCTGAGACGAATCAATCACATGTGGCTCAAATCCAATGCTCGCCACGCGTTCTTGTATTTTTTTTGAAGCCAGTACAGATGGAAGCGAATTTGGAATATCATCGAGCTCGCTAAGCATCCCTCTTCTCTTGCGATCCGCTGCTTTAATCTCGGACCATCTCAAACTCGTATTCATGTGTTCACCCGTACTAACAGGTTCGTCAACAAGACCTGGATTTCGTCTCGATAATTTTAACTCCAACCCGTCCATTACTGAATCCAAGGTGAATTTCCCTTCTTCTTGCCCAAGCTCACAGAGATAGAGCACTTGGTAAAGCAGATCTCCTATCTCTTCCGGAAGGCGAGACCAGGCCTCATTTTCTACTACATCGCTGACCTCGTAAGCTTCCTCAATTGTGTAAGGCACTAGAGACTGAAAATTCTGTATCCGATTCCAAACGCAGCCGGTATTTGGGTCTCTTAATTTGCGGATGAGTTGTCTTAATCGTCCTAAAGTATTCATAATTTTGATAGTAATTAAACATCTTGATTAAAAGCAATGCTTTCTAGTATACCCATTTTACGGTTGCGACTTCCTTTTAAATCAAGCATCATTGTGCCCTAATAGTGGCAGCAGTAACTGCTTTGTAGTAATTTTTTTTAAGGAGTCGCGATATAATGTTTAAAGTCAATTATCCAGTAGTTTTAATAGTCTTGGCGATATTTGGACTGATAACCATTAGCGGCTGTGCTACTCCCGTGTCCACAGCAGAGACCAAAGCGACCAGCGCAATGGCGGAAGCGCGAAAAGCATCTGCTGAAGCTTCAGCGGCCCTCAAAGCAGCAAAGCAGGCTCAAAAAGAGGCTGAAGAAAATAAGGCTCGCATTGACCGGATGTTTAAACAAAC
>NHDO01000078.1 GCA_002171735.1 Proteobacteria bacterium TMED61
AAACCCAGGAGTAGCCCCAGAAAAGCGATAAGACAGCTATTGCTATCATCGTATAATAATTTTTCAGAGATAGACTCCAGAAATAGCTTTGCGAATATAGGGCGCGNGTAAGTTGGGCTTAATTCCCNGTAAAATCNGGGTCACCTTCATTGAGATACATGTTTTTGGCGACTTGTTGATCGGAAGTCTTAGACACGAATAAATGCTGATCTGCATCCATATGCATTAATCCTTGATCCAGCACGCCGCAAATATTGTTAATACTGCGCTTGATCATTTGCGCNGCGACCGGGGACTTGTTGACATAATNTTGTGCAAAGCTAATGCANGAATCAATCAATTGATCTTGAGGTACCACACTTTCTAGCAACCCCCAGCTAAGTAATTTATCAGAAAAAACTTTCTCTGCCCCAATGACTAAACGTTTAGCCCGAGTAGGTCCTACAAGCCGTATGGTCAGAGGTAAGCTTTGCCACATGAGATTTAGTCCTAGTTCTATTTCGGGNTAGTGCATGAATGATGNNTCAGTACCTATCCTAAAGTCAGCCGCGGTNGCAAGACACGCTCCGCCACCGATAGCGCCCCCGTTCCAAGCGGCGATAGTTATCTGGTCCATGGAGAGGATCGCTTTAAGNACCCTTTCGCCCATTCGCAGTCTTCTGCGATGCAAGACGATTGGCGTGTCGACCGTAGCCTCCATTTCAGTGATNTCGGCTCCGGAGGAAAAGTGCTTACCCTCACCAGTAAAAATAACGACTCTAGTTTGAGCATCCTCTCGGAATGAGAGCGCACAATGCTCAATTTCATTNAAGTGACTATAGCTTAGAGCGTTTGCTGTTTCGGGACGATTAANCCTGACGATCGCCAGATGACCATCCCGTTTCATGTTTAAGTACTTATAAGTCATTACAATGTTTTAAAACAAGTCTCCAGCAAGCTCAGATAACTCCTCNAGCATTGAGGNCTGATCTGAGGATTGCAGCCAAACAACAATNCCATCGGCTCCNGCATCNGCTACCGCTGTCATATCATTTTTTGTTCGGAAAAAACCATCAGGAGCGAACATTGTGATGTCTAGTTCGGCAGGGTNGCGGNCAAGAGCTTTTGCATGCTTGGCAATCTCTATCCTTCCATCAACTAACTCTTGGGGGTCTACGCTGAACGGCAACCAGCCATTCCCCCATTTCGCTACACGCTTAAAGACTAATGGGGTACCGATGCTGCCGAGGAGAACTGGCGGGTGAGGCCTACGGTGCGGCATCGGCTTACAAATAATTCTAGGGAAGTCATAGTATTTACCGTGATGTTCAACATATTCGCCAGTCCATAAGGCCTTCATTACGTCAACGTTCTCTTTTGTTTGCGTCCATCGGTGATCAAAATCGCCGCCCAATACTTCACACTCCGGTTTGTTCCAACCAGCACCAATGCCTAAGAGAAACCTCCCTTTGGAATAGTGATCGAGACTGGCAATAGCTTTAGCGGTCATTATGGGNTTNCGTTCAGGTAACAGTGTAATCCCAGTCCCTAGTTCGATCGNGGTTGTGTTCGCAGACGCCCTGGTCAGAGCAATCAAAGGATCTGGCATTTTAAATAAGTAGTCTGGGGTCTCTTGACCTGGTACTTTCCCTGGATAATCGTCTGCTGAGCCTTCGGGTATGACGGTATGTTCCGCTGTCCAATAAGAAGAAAAGCCAAGTTCTTCGGCTTTTTTCGCTATAACTGCGGGGTCACCAGTCTCCATGTCGGATAAGACTTGAAAAACTCCCACTTTCATTCCTTTGAATAATTTCATAGTTGCCCCTTGATTCGGATTATTGTTATTAACGTCTACCGCAACAAGGCTTCGACGCCTCGCGTGATTTTTCCGAAATTATAGGCATAACCGTTCTGTTTTGTCAGCTTTGATGAAGGAATTAGCTTTATCAAACATGCTTGTATGCGGTGAAAATTATGGATCTAACTGTGGGAAGATCTTGATTTTAAACCTTTTCGGGAACAGAATTAGGATGAGTGGTGAGTACGGAAGTTATTAGGACGCTGGATAGGACTTAATTAGTACAACGGGAGATCAAGCAATGAAGTTAGGCTATTTCATGATGCCATTGCATCACATAGATCGGGATTATCACGAGACGCTACAAGAAGATATTGAGGCTATCGTGCTTGCTGACGAACTAGGATATTCAGAGGCTTGGGTTGGTGAGCATTATTCTTCGGCTGTCGAACAGATCACTTCTCCCCTTATGTTTCATGCCAATCTTATTAACAGGACAAAGCAAATCAAATTTGCAACTGGAGTAATGTGTTTGCCTCAATACCACCCAGCAGTTCAAGCGGGACAAGCTGCAATGTTCGATCACTTAAGTGAAGGTCGGTTTATCATGGGGGTTGGGCCTGGTGGTTTATTGAGCGATTTTGAATTATTTGGTGTTTTAGAAAAAGATCGTATGGAAATGATGGAAGAGTCTTTGGATATGATACTTGAGCTTTGGAGCACAGAACCTCCGTACAAAATGCACGGCAAGCACTGGAACATTGAAATGAAGGATTGGACCCACCACGACATCAAGTTAGGATATGTTCCCAAACCTTTACAGCAACCTCATCCGCCGATAGCGATGTCGGCGATGAGTCCGTCATCGAGCTCTCTCACTTTTGCAGGTCAGCGTGGTTATATTCCGGTCAGCGCAAACTTTATAGCNCCATGGTCAGTNAAGACTCATTGGCCAGCTTATTGTGCNGGGGCTGATAGNGCAGGATTGACNGCAGATCCAAATGAATGGCATGTAGCTCGTAGTATATTTGTGGCGGATACTGACGCCGAAGCAGAGGAGTTTGTAAAAACTTCGGGTGGTGCTTANGATTATTACTANGATTATTTATTTAAGATTTTTGATCGATCTGGTTTTAAAGGACCTTTTGTAACTAACCAAGGTGATGATCCCGAATCACTAACACCTACGGCTGTTCGCGATGCATGCGTCATTTACGGTAGCCCTGAGACAGTCGCAAAAAAAATCACAGATTTTAAGAATTCTGTCGGTGATTTCGGAACGTTGCTTTATGCAGCACATGATTGGACTGATAAAGCGGCTATGAAAAAATCGATGCGTTTAATGGCGGAACATGTAATGCCAATAATTAANAAAGACTCTANTCGCCTNGCATCCGCAGGTTNATATNANTCTATTTNTNNTAATATTTAATGATTTTACGTTNAGGAGAAAATGTCGAGTGAGTAACAAAAAATTGAGATTTGGACTTTGGTATGACTTCAGGAATCCTCCCCAATGGCAGCGCGANAATACTGAGCTGTACCATGAGTGCTTTGATCAAATAGTACGCGCCGAAGAGGCGGGATTTGATGATATCTGGCTGTCCGAACATCATTTCCTAGATGATTGCTATTCGCCGTCGATGTTGCCTATAGGCTGCGCTATTGCGGCTAGGACAAAAAAAGTTCACATTGGGACGAGCGTACTTTTGTTACCGCTGCACGATCCGGTTCGTGTTGCCGAGGATGCCGCCACACTTGATGTGATTTCTGGGGGACGTCTGGAGCTTGGATTAGGTGTTGGATATAAGGCTGAAGAGCTTAAAGCGTGGGGGGTTGAACCTAAATCCAGAGGNAAACGCATGGATGAAGGTATTGAAATTATTCAGCGTNTATTCGCNGGAGAGCGGTTTAGCTTCCATGGAGAGTACAATAACTTCGAAGATATACAGTTAAGACCCTTGCCGGTACAAAAAAATCCTCGGCTTTGGATCGCGGGCTTTAGTAATATTGCGGTTCGAAGGGCAGCTAGAGTAGGAGCGGGATATATTGCGATAGGTCCCGTCGGTCCTTTTACCAAAGTTTATAGAGATGAATTGGCCAAAACCGGGAAGAATCCAGAGGATTTTGAAATTGCGGCTGGCTATGCGTGGTTGCATGTTGCAAAAGACCCGGAGAAAAGATGGAAAGAAGCGGTTGAGCATCTTGCGTATCAGCAAAATGAATACGGGAAGTGGTTCAGTGGGGCGGGTATGGATTTTATTAAGCCCGTGGAGGCAACCAGAGAGTCTATTGAGCAGAACGATGTTTATATCGTCAGTCCCGAGCAAGCATGTGAAATGATAGAAAAATATCAGGAAGCAACGGGGTGCCAACGGTTTTACACTTGGGCTGTTCCGCCTGGCATGAGCCCTAGTTGGTCGGATGAACACATTGAGTTAATGGCAAGCGAGGTGATGCCGGCTTTTCGATAGTAGCTTATGACGGATACACATCTTGGGCTCCGTTGCCAGTAGTACTGGTAGGAGGAGATTATAGAACTTGTAGAGTCTCGTTCTCATTACTTAATTTGATATTAGAGAACTCAGCGCGTGCGCTAGCGTGTTGAAATGTAGCCACTCCTATTAGCCAAATCGCTGTTACTTTATGTGGGGTAAATTTCATCGACTTGCTAACATCTGTGTAAAGATTTCGCGACTCACGGAGCCATTCGTTTTTTTGCTCAATCCCTTTACGAATTACGTAATGAGTTTCTCGTTCAGACCAAGATTTGATAGGGCAATCGAAATAATGGTCGACGTCGAGTTGGCTACTCCATATCCATGTAAGGTCGCGACCGTTATCGAATTCGGCTGCTACAGATATATAGTCGTGGTATCTAGCTTCGTCTTCCTTATTGTGACTAGGATGTTCTAGCAGCTTCCAATCCCACTGCAATTGAGTGGAAGGGGAGACATTAAAGTCAATAGGCTTACGCAGGATCCCTTGATCGTCTGTAGCATTGAGTGCTATACATTTATTATCGTCTTGCATATTGCTCGAATAGATGTCACTAACTCCCGTATCTTTCAGGTATTCCCAGCCTAAAGGAGTTGTGACAGGGTATTGTAATTGCGCGAGAGCCTCACCTAATAATGACGAGTCATTAACTATTGTTAGTTTTTTTAGCCCAGTCATAACGTTATCTTTCCATAGGATAATAATTACTTCTAAGCCTCCACCTAACTCTCTGTAATTACCACTATCTGTTTGGAGGTCACCTTCAGTATTAGCCCACATACCAAAGTAAATACCTAGTTCGATAGATCCGGTTCGATCAGCTACGAATGTACCGGTATTACGAATAACGTTATTTATCTGTCCCCCGGGTATACGGCTCCATAAATGGAAACCTGGTCCTCCATATAAGTTGGGATCACGGTTCGACCACTGAATTTTTCCTGCAGCGAGTAGGGTATAGGTTTCGCCTGCTTGTATCTGGAGATCTGATCTTTGCCATGGAGGCTTATTTCCAGCTAAGGAAACATAGGATATTTTTTGAATCTCTGAGATTGCACTATCTTTTATCGTCTTTGCTAGCTGATGCATTATTAACGTATCTCATAATTTGGATGAAATTGAAATATTCTCATGAAATTTTAATTGGTAGTAAAGTACTCTAATAAATTTTAAAAAATACGGATTAATTAGTATAAAAATTAGTTTATTATCTATGTATGGTTCGAGGCTTAATACAACCTCGTGGTCGCAGTGAGATTATGATTAGTAAAAAGGTGTAGAGATGAAAATTAGACTTGGTTTTGGGTTACTCAATTATCCGTTCGAGGATGGCAAAGGTTTTTTTCGTTGGGTAGAAATGCTTGAGCAGGCGGGAGTTGATTCTGTGTGGCAATCTGACCGTCTCATTTCGTCCGATAATTATTTAGAGTCATTAAGTGCTCTGGCGTCTCTGGCGGGATGCACTGAAAAGATAAAATTTGGCATGAACGCTATCGTGGCACCGTTACGCGATCCTCTTGTTTTAGCAAAACAGTGTGCAACGATTGATTATCTCAGTGGGGGGCGTTTGTTACCAATGTTTGGTGTCGGATACCCTAAAGCTGCGGAATGGGAGGCTACTGGTCGTAGTTCCGATCATCGAGGTTCTAAGGCAAATGAAATGTTTCACCTGATGTCGCGTCTCTGGAGTGAAGAGTCAGTGACTTTTGAGGGGAAGTATTACCAGTATAAAAATGCGACAATTGCACCGCGGCCTGTTCAACAGCCATTGCCTTTGTGGATCGGAGGCTCTAGCAATGCGGCGATTAATCGTACCGGAGTGCTAGGATCTGGTTGGATAGGAGGGATCACAAGTCCGGAAGATGTGAACCGCGTCATATTAGGTATAAAAGCAAAGGCCAAAGAAGTTGGGCGGACCATCGATGACGATCATTACGGAACCTCAATAGGGTTCCGTATAGGAACACCGCAAGATGATGCAGTAGTAAACTCTCCTTTCGTAAAGAGAACCGGAATAGGAGAAAATTTAGATCTTAATCCACTGTTTGCTATTGGCACACCACAAGACATAATCGCACGGATCCAGCAGTATATTGCCGCCGGGGCTAGTAAGTTTGTCATGTTCCCCATAGCTTCAGGTGAGGCCGATATGATCGACCAAACGAGGCGTGTCGTAGCTGAGATTAAACCAGCTATCGAGAATTAAGAGAAATTAAAAACAGCCGTGTTACCGCTTATATAGGGCACCACGGCTGTTCTAAATTACTTTTATCGTCGATCTTCTCTAGGACGAGCTTCATTAACTCTAGCTTCACGTCCTTTAAGCATTGCTCCGTTTAGCTCTGAGATAGCAGCCTCGCCTTCATTTTGATTTGGCATTTCAACGAAACCAAATCCTTTTGAGCGACCAGTGTCTCGGTCTGAAATTATTTTGCAGCTGTTTACCTGCCCGTGTTGTTCGAAAGATTCTCTTAGCTCTTCAACACTGATGTCGTAAGATAGGTTTCCAACATAAATATCCATAAACTTATACCTTTTTATAAATGCTGTCTTCTATAGTTAGTAGCTCTTGCCCGACAGCAAAATGGCCAGAACCGTTTAGAAACTGTTTTTTCCTTAAGGGTAGAAATGTGTTTGTTCGACTCCAATGTAACTTGATCAATCGTTTGTCACAGCGAACGCGAATAATTGTGTGATTATGTGTGTTTTAGTTAGCAAGAATCGGAGCCTGAAAGAGATATTGGGTCATGCGGAAACTGATAGTCTTGTGAATGACAGTCATACGGTGTGCTATGGTGCCTTCTAATTTCTAAGTCAGTTATTTTCGACTATTTCTACTATCCTCGTTGTTCATACGCCTTGCGCGTGGAACCTCATAATAATCGGGTATTTAATTGGTAGCAACACTTGGATGTGATTTATAATGGTTTAGTATCGTAGTTTCTGAAAAAAAATATATTAATCATATACTTATATTTTTATCGAGTAACGACTATTTTGCCATAGAAGCCTCGATTTTCGAGTAAATCGAACCCAGAATGGACTCTTTCGAAGCTTAATGTCTTATAAATAACCGGATTTATTGCGCCTATTTCCAAAAGATTGTACAGGTGACTCTGCACAGAATTAACTTTCTGCGGATCTCGTTCTATGTATTGACCCCACGCTAAACCAATAACTGCGCAATTTTTAAGTAGCATNCGATNGCATTCAATTCTNGGGATCGAGCCTCCGGCAAAACCAACAATGATGATACGGCCATCCCAAGCTATGCAACGCTTCGTCTGCTCGAAGATATCACCACCNACNGGATCATATATAACATTGGCTCCNTNTCCGTCNGTGAGACGCNTAACTTCATCAACTAAATNTTGGGTTTTNTAATTTANANTGTGATCGGCNCCTTGGCGTNCACANACATCAATTTTTTCCTGACTTCCAGCNGCNGCAATCACTTTTGCGCCGAGCATTTTCCCTAATTGNATTGCGGCAAGACCGACACCACCGGCAGCTCCAAGTATTAAAAGGGTTTCACCAGGACGTAAATCAGCACGGTGGACCAGTCCGAAATATGATGTTCCGTACGTTACGCTTAAAGCGGCGAGGGTAGGATCAGGTACATGCTTAGGTGCATGCCACGCGCTACTGTTGGAGACCTCAAAGTAATCAGCGAGCGTGCCCCCTCCATGGCAGAAGCCGACTACCTTATCACCAACACGGAATTTACTGTCCTCGCCAGTCTCAGTAACGATACCAACCCCCTCAACACCTGGCACTGCCGGCAGAGGAGATTTCACTTGATAGAGGCCTTGGGTGACTAATAGATCTGGGAAGTTCAAAGAGACAGCTGACGTCCGAACAATTGCACCTTCACTGGATGGGGTAGGGTTGTCTCTATCAACCCAATGAAGTACATCTTTATGATTCCCGTATTCACTGAATTGCCAAGCTTTCATCAGAGAGATTACTCCAGTTGGGTTGGTCGCAAATTATCGCTTACGCTTGTATGAGTTTAGTGGAAGCGGGCTCCGGCACTACCGTATTTTCAATGTGACCTAACTTTTCTATCTCTACGCGCACCCGATCTCCGGCGCCTAAAAACTTTTTAGGATCAAATCCTATTCCGACGCCACTGGGTGTGCCTGTAAGTATTACGTCACCAACTTCTAATGTGAAGGCAGCAGTTAAAGTGGCAATTTGATCATAGCAATCAAAGACTAAATGCCGAGTGTTAGAATCCTGTCTTAGTTCATCATTGACCCAGGTCTTGATTGCAAGATTATGTGGATCCTCAATTTCGTCTTCAGTTGTTAACCAGGGTCCGAATGGACTATGGGTATCGAACGATTTCCCAAGAGTAAAAGTCTGAGCTTTCATTTGCCAATCTCGAACACTGACATCGTTACACACGACATATCCGGCGATGACACTACTGGCTTCCTCTCGGGATACATGNCTACACTTTTTACCGATAANAAAGCCCATCTCGCCTTCGTAATCGAGCTTATCAGACACTTTGGGTAGATGAATATCGCTATAAGGTCCATTTACCGAAGTAGATTGCTTGTTAAAGAACATTGGAAATTCTGGGGTAGCCAATCCAGTTTCTTCTATGTGATCTTTNTAGTTTAACCCGATAGCNATAATTTTTTTAGGATTGGGTATAGGTGACAGTAGCTCTAAATCGCTTAATAAACGGGATTCACCAGAAATACTTTCAGCAATTTTTAACGACTCAGGACAAGAAATTAACGCCGTCATATCCTCGGGAAGACTAGCGTTGGACAAATCAATTATTTGATCCCCTTCTAACCGGCCTATCTTGCGTTCGCCTTTTTCTGAAAAAGTTACTAATTTCATGATTGACCTGCGTATATTAGCTGTAGTGCAAAATTAGGTATTCGTCTAACTGCATTTGTTTATCAGGAGGAATAACTACGGTAGTCATCGGATCCCTAATGATGGACGGGCCTTTGACTATATTTCCTGGTAATAGNTCCGCCATTTCCCAAACGTTAAATTCTACCCACTTGTCCTTATGGAATACCTGTCGAGCTTCAACAAAGGCGTTCTGACGTGGTTCCTCAGAAGCCAATTCATGTTTTATTAGNTGTGGTTGGGGTTTGTCAGCAATTGCTTCAAGGTGAATATCAGTTAGGGAATAACCTGCAGCTCCAAATTTCGCTCCTTCTGGGTAAACTTTCGCATACATATCCTCGTATGCTTCGATTAAATTTTGAACATCTGCTGGACCGCTCATCTGACCCGAGTTCAGGGCAGTGTTGAAGCTCTCTATTTGACCCATATATCGGGCTGAGACAGCGTATCTAAAAGTTATTGTGTCCGGATCAATTCCTTCGGCTTTCATTTGTGTGAACGCTTCTTTTTCTAAATCCCTCCAGGCTTGGCTTATCTCGTCCGCTACACTTTGCAGATGTTCGTCACTTGAACCATTAGGAATCAAGGCGCGTGTTCCGCGGTCGTAACGATGCATGTATTCAGCGCAGGCTGCTCCGAAGGCTGAGAATCCAGCCGCCCACGGAACTGTTATTACGTCTTTAAATTCTATTCCTTCGGCAAAACCATACATGTGAACAGGACCNGCNCCCCCATAATAGAGCATAGTGAAGTCATGCGTATCATATCCTTTCGAAGCTACCATAGTTCTGAGGAGATCATTCATCTCCTCATTGATCATGGCGAGTAAGCCAGCGCCCGCCTCATACACGTCTAAGCCCAAAGGNTCAGCGACAGTCTCTTTCAATGCCTTTAGAGCTTTTTCTCGGTCAAGAGATACCTGTCCGCCAAGAAAGTAATTAGGNTCGACATAGCCAAGAGCCACATTGATATCNGTNACAGTTAGCTTGTCATAATTAAGNCAAATACCTACCTTAGCGCCTGCAGAGTCGGGACCTACATGCAGTCGCTTATATTCATCTACCCAAACCACTGAGCCCGCCCCTTGACCAGCTGAGTCGAGTTCCACCATTGGTAACGCCAAACGATGACCGGCGATATCAGCACTTTTAGCTATATTTATTCTTCGGTCTATTATTAATCCGACATCAAAGCTTGTNCCGCCCATATCTGCGGTAACTATATTATCTAGGTCCAAAACGTTAGCTAAAAACTGTGCGCCGATTAAACCGCCAACAGGTCCCGATATCATAGTTTCGTAAAGACGCGTGTAGTCCATATTGACAGCGCCGCCATACGAAAGTAGTGTCAGAAGCCTGCCTTGAAAACCAAGTTCTTGAGCCGACCTCTCTACATCTAGAAGCGACTCTTTTACTTGTTCTGCAGCAAAGCACTGAAACATCAAACTTTTTAGTCGGCTATTTTCTTTNGCTACCGGAGCAATATCTGCCGAACAAACTACCGATACGGAAGATCCTGCTTTTTTAATTTCATCCTCTGCAATTAATTTTGCCTGATGCTCATGTCGTGGATCTACGAAAGAATAAAGAAACAGTATCCCTATAACTTCACATTCTTCTGCAAGAAGCTTTTTAGTCGCAGTTCTGACTTGTTCCTCATTTAAGGGTATTAGCACATGTCCAGCGGGGAGATGAATTTCACCTAAGTAGCAACCACCACCAATTCGTTCGCTCACGCCCAGTACATTCTTAGGATCTACCAGTGGGGTAGTGTGTTTATGAAGTTGCTGATGCAACGCCTCTGCTTGGCTCTGGCCGAGATAAGTTAAGCCGCCTTCCATTACGGTTAAATCTTCAAAACCTCTAGTTACTATGAGGCCGATTTTTCTCCCGTCGCCAGTCAAAATAGTATTTAACATACCCGTTCCGCAGTAAACGTCTGCAGCAAGTCTAGAATGTACTGTTTCAGAAGTGAGCCCTATAGATTGAGCTGCGTCGGCAACAGAATCGCGGTAGCTTTTTTGTTGGTCATCTTTACGACTAATTGATTTACCTACCGTAAACGTTCCGTCAGGCTTTACTAGTATTGCATCGGTCATGGTCCCGCCCGCGTCTAGCGCTAGAATTAGATCTTGGTCAGCATCGCCTTTGGGAGCTATAGTGCTCATTGTCTTATTTCTCCAAAAAAATTAGCATCAATCGCGTAATGTGCAATCGACAGAACAGATAGATTTGCTTATTGGTTCCAAGTAGCAGTAGTTTCTGACGTTCTGTCTCTATACCAGTCCTCAGAGGCATCCGCGAGGGGGCGTCCTAAGTAGTCAGCGTAGAATTTATCCAGATCGGGAAGCATTTCAAAAATCACTGGGTATCCTGGGGGCACTACTTCAACTGCATGCTGAGTACCACAGTCAGGACAAAAGTATTCGCGGACTTCTTGCCAGCCTGCTTCGGGAACCGCCGGGGCGGGATCGTACACGGCCTTCATCTCTTCGGCAGTTTTTCGGGTGCGAATTTTACTGGCAAGTTTCCAATTCGTTCTATAATCACCAAACTCGAAGCCACATTCGCATTGGGTTACGCGTTTTCCATGACCTTTACTTACGATATAAAGTTTATCAGAGAGCCTCAGGAGTATGGGATCGTTCCATGATACACGTTCCTGAAGTACCTCAATGTACGTAAAGAATCTGTCACTGTCTTTCTTTGGCAATTTGAGAAGTCTATCGACGTTGTCATCGTCTATGGTGCCTTCTACAAGCTGTTCAATAATGCCTTTGCTGATCGAGATATCATCTTCCATTTCACCCCTCCAGTACGTTAAATTCTAGGGGCAGATCCCAAAACGAGGTGAATTCTTTTCTAAATTTGTCAAAGCTCAAACTCTCGTTGTACATAAGACCGACCTCTGGAAAAAACGCAGCATTTTGCACGATATCCCGTTCTTCCGCCCACCAATCCTTCAGGTCCGAAGACTCGCTGAGTCTTTGTTTACGCAGATCTACTCTCTTTGCGTCAGTAGACGCTTGATCTAAAGTCCAAGAACCATCAGATGCTTGCTTAGCAATGACACCATGCATCTCTTTTACGAAGTCG
>NHDO01000079.1:0-28804 GCA_002171735.1 Proteobacteria bacterium TMED61
ATTTGTATTAGGGGGAGTGGACTCTTTCGCGGCTACTACAACAATCCTGACGCCACCGAAAAAGCATTCCGCCCGGGGGGTTGGTTCAAGACAGGAGATATAGGTAAGAGAGACCAAAACGGCTGGTTCTGGTATCTCGGGCGTGTTAAAGATATGGTCCGGCGAAGCGGAGAAAATATCTCTGCGGTGGAAGTAGAGCAAGTCTTACGAGGTGTTGACTGTGTGATTGAGGCTGCAGTCTTGCCCGTATCCGACGAACTGCGAGGAGAAGAGGTAAAAGCTTATCTAAGGCGGGCGCCTCAATTCACCAATGATCTAGCGATAATTAGCGCGGTGGTTAATTACTGTGAATCAAGACTGGCGCCTTTTAAGATTCCACGCTATTTTGAATGTATTGATGAATTTCCACGAACTCCAAGTAACAAAATAAAGAAATCTGACTTAATCAAAGCCAAACCTGACTTGCGGGTCGGTGTTTGGGACCGGGTAGAAGAAAAGTGGTTGTAGCAGTTTGCGTCATCCAGTCGGACCGGTATTGATAATACGGAGGAGAAATGCGAGAACCATTATCTGTAGAACAGCTCGAGATGTTGCGGATTCAATTTGGAACAGGAACGAGGCTGTGGAGCAAAATGTTCTCAGGGCTTACAGCCCTGGTTTATAGACAAGAAGGTCATGATGCCGTTCATGCGCTTTGGCGTGAGGTACTGGCATCACATCAGGATGAGCGCTACCACGAAGGGCTGCGCAAACTCGGTATCGATAAAGACCCGCCCGCCGTCGCCGCTGCTAAATATCACTATTACACCAACCTGATTGGCGGGCTCACGATGCATTATGCAGAAGAAAGCTCAAAGAAGGTTTGGATCCGATATACCGCACCCAGTTGGACCTACGATGGTGTAGCGATGTTGGCGATGCCGGGGGATCTCAGGCGAACTATTCTTGGTACTTGGCATCCTCGTAATGGAGAGATGATGGGTTGTCCGCGACTCGGATGGGTCGCAACCAAATTCATCATGGAGGGTGACCCCTACGATGAAGGATATTTCATGGAGTACGATCATGAACTGTCGCCTGAAGAGCGGTATCGGATCGAGTCTGTTAGTAAGTCGCCCCCACATGATCCTGAACGTGCGCCAACCCTGGATGAGAAAGTGTGGCCAGAGGAGCGCCTGATCCGCGCCCGACGAAACTTCTCATCGAGATACCTGAGAACCACGGTAGAGGTGCTGTATAAACAGTTTGGCGAAACTCGTGCACATGAAATTATTTCTCAAACCATGCGGCTTCTGGCAATCCAATATACGCACGAACTCTCACAAACCTTGAAACGCAATGGTAACGAATCCCGAACAGTCACCGGGTTCATCGGTCAGATCCTAGATTGCTTCTCCCAGGACTTCGACACTGAAGAATTAGCTCCCTTGAAGCACACGATCACCCTACGCACCTGCCATCCCTTTGATGCTGATGCTTCAGATAATCTGAAGCAGGCTTTATTCTGTTTTTTTGAAATGCTCACCCAGCAGGTCAATGGAAATATCCGTATATCCCGCAAATCGATAAATCAATCGGAAGATCTTTGGAAGATTGAGGATACGGGTTCTTGGCTGTGGTAACCGCAACCGACTAATTAAGAATTCACCAGAGGCTTAAGATGAACGAAACCATTTTACTATCAAACATTGGGTCAACTGCTGTCATTACTTTGAATCGCCCAGAAAAGTTAAATGCCTGGGATACTCCCATGCGCACAGCGCTCGCCGAGATGCTCGGAGAAGTTAATGCAAGTGGTGAGTTTCGGTCTGTCGTCATAACCGGTAGCGGTGACCGGGCGTTCAGCGCCGGTCAAGATCTGGATGAGACCATGCATTTTTCATCGGGCGACGAGGGTCAAAACTGGTTTCTGACCTGGAGGGATTTCTACGACTCGGTCCGAAATCTTGATAAACCTTGTATCGCTGCACTCAATGGCGTTGCTGCTGGCTCAGCCTTCCAGTTTGCAATGCTGACTGATATTCGCGTGGGTCATGCGAACAGTCATATGGGTCAACCGGAGATCAATTCGGGAATTGCGAGCGTGCTTGGGCCCCTGCTAATGGCTCCACGAATTGGCCTTTCCCAGACCATTGAGCTTACCTTAACCGGCCGAATGATGGATGGTGTTGAATGCGAGACTATTGGATTGATCCAACATCTCGTAGATCAGGGTCAGGTAACCGACGTCGCTCTAGAAATTGCCGAAGACTTAGGCAAAAAACCGCCAGTCGCGATGAGACTCAATCGCCAGCGGTTCCGTGAGATGACCCAGCCCGCTTTTGACGAAGCGTTCTCTAGCGGGATGAAGATTCAGAAAGAGGCTTTTGCATCCGGTGAACCCCAAGCCGCTATGAAGGAGTTTTTTGAGCAGCGTAAAAAGAAAAAGGAGTCCTCATAATTCTGGTGGACTGCTTTCGTTTTCTGGCGGCTGCTTCTCGCTGGGACAGCAGCAGATACCTATTTTGATCAACACCGTGTGTCTCATCACATGTATCGGTTGAAGTCGACCTGAACAGTCAAGACATAACTGTATCCAGATACAACTGTCACTAAGGAGTAGAACTGGAAACTGTAAACGGAAGAGACGTAATCACTGCGCCTAATTCGTGACCATCTGGCAATAAAACCGTCACCGGGGTCCCCGGATTCCAGTGGTCTTTGTCAATCAATGACAATCCCACATTTTGACGAAACGCGGGTGACCAGATTGCGCTTGTCACCTGGCCCACTTTGATATCGCCAACAAGTACCGGCCATGGCTTACCGCAGGGCGGGCACGGGGTTCCGTCAATCAACAGTCCGCGCATCCGCTGAGACGGGCCCTGCGCGGCGATTGCCTCAAGGGCTGAGCGGCCGATGTAGTCGATCTCACCCTCGAGATGACAGAACCGATCAAGATTGATTTCCAAAGGATTATTCTCGCGGGTCATCTCGTTACCGTAGGACAGCAGGCCTGCTTCTATTCTTTCGATCAGGTTCGGGCACCCGGGTGCAACCTGTAGATCAGCACCCGCCTCCCATAAAGTATCCCAGAGCGTGATGCCGAGCGCACTATCGTCTAGATAAATCTCATACCCCCCCTGCTTGCTATATCCCGAGCGCGCAACAACCAGTTGCCGACTATGAAAATCACATTCCAGAAAAGAGAAGTAGCGAACCGAGCGAACGCCATCTCCAAAAACACGGGCCACGAGATCTTCCGCACGCGGGCCCTGCACGGCTAGCGGCCAAACGTCCGGCTCACGGACCTCAACATCAAGATTCATGCCCAGCGCCAGTGCCTCAGCCCAGAGCAGGAGGTCCGAGTCTGCAATGGAAAACCAGAACCAGTCAGACGCCCGTTTCAGTAGAACGGGGTCATTCAAAAGCCCCGCGTGGTTATCGATAACCGGGGTGTAGTAGCACTGCCCCGGCGTCATCGCGCTGAGGTCTCGCGGCGTCATCTTCTGCGCCAGCAGCGCCGCATCTGGCCCACGCAATTCGACCTGACGTTGGCATCCCACATCCCACAGTTGCACGTGCTCTTTGAGATGCCAGTAGTCTTCTTCAACGCTTCTGGCAAAAGACTTTGGTAAAAGCGTGTGATTAACAATTGAAAAACCGCTGACCCCAAGAGACTCCACACATTCCGTGTATGGGGTACGCCGGTTTCGCCGCGAGGTGACAAGGCCCGATGACATCTACTGTTATTGATCCTCGCGGGACCACCATACCGAATGGCTGTGGGGCGCAATCATCATGGGGACGTGGCAGCGCCCTGAAGTCGACGAAAGATCCAGGTGCAAGACAGATTCAATGATGGGGGACAGCATGGCGCTTTGCTTCTCATCGAGGGATTTAGAAAAATACTCTCCGGTAAAAAAGATCAATTGGTAGCGGGTCTCGGGCAGATCGTGTGCAGTATCAACGCTAATCGCAACCCTGCCGGCATCGTCGGCGTATATGTCTGTCACAAGTTCGCGGTCGCCTGAGGGCGGCAACCGGGTACAACTCACCCGGATTCCCGCCGCGTCACAGCCACGTACGGAATCCAGTACATGTGAAGAAATTACCCGCATAAAGGCCTGCCGATCATGGAATGATTATTGCGGACATCTTATTCGATTGACGCCTTATCACGCTTGCTCGTCACTGCCGCCACGATTGGGCTGATCACCCCACGGGTGCGGACATTGACACAGGCGGTTCGGCCGCTGGCCATCGCCCGTCGGACGGCGGGGGCAATATCCTCCGGGTCTTCAACCAGTTCTCCATAGCCCCCAAGACCCTCGAACAGGGTATGGAAAGGAATATCCCGAAAGTCCGTAGCGACGTGGCCGCCGCTGGCAAAAAGCCGCTCCTGTTGCTGCGAGATTGTCGTCAATCCTCCATTATTGTCGATCACCACGGTAATCGGAGCATCTTCTTGAAATGCGGCTTCAATGCTGAGACCCCCTGAAAGAAACGCGCCGTCTCCACTGATCACGACCGCGTGTGAATCCCGATGCTGCAGTTTGGCGGCCAGCGCGAAGGACACACCCACACCCAGCATACTGAAAGCCCCGGGGTGCAAGATTCCGGCCAATTCCTGACCCTGCCATCCCGCAATATTGACGGCGATTTCGGACCAGAAGTGGGTGTTGCCGCCGTCGATGATCAGCCAGTCGTCAACTCCCATGACGCTCTGAACCTGCAGTGCCAGCTGCAACGGGTGCGCTCCCTGGCCCGGTGTCGTGTCCTGCGCCATTTCGGCTAGCGTCTGTGCAACCCATTCGCCCCGCTGCCTCCGCTGACGTTCCATCCAATCGCCCTTTTCCTGCCAGACTCCACTAGCCGACAAATCAAGAAGCGCATCAAAGAATGCACTCGGGTCGCTCAGGAGAATCTGATCGGCCGCACGGTTGAGTTCGGTCTCTTCAGCAGAACCGTTGACACAGATCAACTCGCATGAAGCCGGAAAGAGCGGTGGATTTCCAAAATTCATCTGGTTATCCAGACGGCCGCCAACCATGACGACCACATCGGCTTCCTGAAGCGCCTTTGCTGAAGGGCCGTACTGGTGGATATCGGCAAGTCCCATGTAAGCCTCGCTGGTCTCGGGCAGCAGTTTCTGGTGATAGGGAATATTGAAGATAGGAATCCCAAGCGTTTTACCTGCCTCTTCCAGTTTGACCTCGGCACCCGACCACCAGACTCCATGACCGCCAATCAATATGGGTCGCTCGCTCTTTTGCAAGGTACTGATTACGGTCTGCAAGTCATCTGGATCCGGCCAGGCCCGTGGCGCTGGCCGCGGCGCATGCAGATGAGGTCTTTCGTCTAATTGAGCATCAGCCGGGAAGGAAGAGAACATTATGTCGACCGGCACACTGAGGTGAACCGGTCCCGGGTAACCACTCAATGCCGTTTTGTAGGCGCGGTCGACGAACTCGCGTATGCGGCTGCCGTCCGTAATGCTGGCGCTGTACTTGGTGAGCGGCGCGGCAATCGCCACATCGTCAATCTCCTTGAATCCTCCGCTGCCCTGGCGTTTCAGCGTGCTGGAGCCGGTAACAAACATCACTGGTGTGCGCTCACCCCAGGCCTCCATCATCGCTGGTATAGCATTGGCAAAGCCCTCCGGCCCCACCAGGCAAACAGCGGGTTTGCGGGTGATTCGGGTGTGTCCATCCGCCAGGTGTCCCGCTACCTGCTCGTGCGGACAGTTGATAATCGTGATCCCGCGTTCGGAGAGTCCCTCAAGGGCTGGATTGCAAAAACCCCCACTCAAGGTAAAGACCTGAGTGATACCCTTTTCATGAAGTGCCTGCGCCAGCAGGGCGCCTCCACGGATTTTTTCGTTTTTTTTCATCATCTGTAAGTTCTAAAGCAGAAATTTCAAAACATCATGTTTACCAGACACGAACTCTTTCGTTGAGCTCATGGGTATACCGACACCCCAACTGCGCCATGACTGTGCTCAACTCGTTTATTAACAGTTGCAACAAGGCGTCAAAGCCCGATGAGCCCCCTGCACCGAGCGCATAAAGCGCCGGCCTACCTACCATCACAAAATCCGCACCACTCGCAAGCACCCGGGCAATGTCTTCACCGCTGCGGACACCGCTGTCGAAAATCAAAGGAAAATCGGGGCCTAACGCTTCGCGCACCTTCGGCAAGACACTGATCGCAGCAGGAGCACTGTCGAGTTGCCGGCCGCCGTGGTTCGACACATATACTGCATCGACTCCGGCAGTCACCGCCATCTTGGCNTCTTCCGGACTCATCACCCCTTTAAGCACCAGTTGGTGCGGCCATTGNGATCTCAGTTNAGAGAGAAACCGCCAGTCAAAGCGTCCTCTGCCGGCCTCACGGCGGAATCCTGTCTCAGATGANGAAGGCTCGCGACCCTCTTGGACCGAAATATTACGGGGCTTGGGAATCCCACGCATCAAGGTNGTTAGAGACCACCTCGGATGCAGGCAAAAATCAATGAGCTGTTTTGGTTTCAGTCGAAACGGAACCGTGAAGCCATTGTGCTGATCGCGTCTTCGAGGTGCCAGTGCGGGCACGTCGGCAGTCAGGATAAGCGTCCGATAGCCCGCCTGTGCTGCCCGCGACACCAGTCCCTGGGTTAACGCATCGGATTCCCCGGCGTACAATTGAAACCAGGCGTTTCCATCTGACTGGTCCAGAACTTCTTCGAGTGACGTCGACGACATGGTCGAGACACCGAGAGGAAATCCTCGATCCCGTGCTGCCCGCGCCAGTACCTGATCCGCGCCGGGCCAGAAGAGATTGCCCATACCCATCGGTGCCACACCGAAAGGCATCTGCCATTCTTTTTCAAGAAACCGAGTCTTGAGAGAGCGATCCTCAACGTTCACCAGCACCCTACCCTGAAGGCAGACGTCTTCAAATGCTGTTGTGTTCCGTCGACTGGCGGTCTCATTGCCGGTTGCTCCATCGAGCGCGTCAAACACCATACGCGGCATGTTTTGACGCGCTTTCGCCTGAAANTCTCTAACGCTAAAACACTTCCTAGTCATCGCTCACGGCCAGTGCTAAAACAGCACCCTGGGCAACCACGTTGCAAGCACAGGGGTAAACACCATCAAGGTCCCATAAACGATGCCTACCAGTACAAACAGGGGAACCTCACCGAAGGCGCGCTCCGGGCTGACGTCAACGACAGACGCGGCCGTATAGATACCAACACAGACGGGCGGCGTGATCATACCGACCCCTGCGAAGGCNGTGAAGACAACAAACAGGTGCAGAATGTCAAGATTAAAAGACAACGCGATAGCGGCGAAAATCGGCACCGTCAGATAAAAGAGGGGAACAATTTCTATAAAAGTACCCAGAATCAGACANATGATGGCAAGCATCAGCCAGAACATCATGGGCGTCACACCAAAATCGGTAAAGTAGTTGATGATCTCCTGCGGGGCACGGGTATAGGTAAGGATTACCGACAAAAACATGGCCATCGCGATGATCGAAAAGATGACCGTAGTCGCAACCGCCGTCTGCCTCAGTGCCGAAATCAACCCCTCAAGCGTCAGCTCGCGATGCACCACGAATCCGATAAACACGGCCCAGACCCCTGCCACTGCTGCGGTCTCTGAAGGAGTGAGTAATCCCCCNTAGATGCCNCCCANAATTATCACGGGCGTAACCAGCCCCGGAATTGCCGCCTTGACCGCGTCGATAATCTCGGCTCGCGAGGCTTTGCGATTCATNCGAAGGTGGCGACAGCGCCAGACCGCGAGCGCCATCAGCAGTACCATCAATACCAATCCGGGGAGAATACCAGCCGCGAAGGTCTTAGAGACCGGCACCGATGTCAGTGCACTGAATACGATCGCGGCATTGGATGGAGGAATCAGTGCTTCGAGCAGCGCCGCCGAGGCCGCAAGCACGATGACAAAAGGCGCGGGGTATCCTTCCTCAATCATCTTAGGCATCATGATNGTGCCAACCGCTGTGATTGCAGCAAGGATGGAACCGCAGAAAGCCGCAAAAAATCCCATTGTTAAAACCATGCTGATGGCCAGACCCCCGGGCCAATGCCCAACAAGCACGGTTGCCATATTGACCAGTCGGTTGGCTATACCGCCACGCAGCATGGCCAGTCCACTGAAGATGAACAACGGAATGGCAATAAGCACCGGCTTCGTGATCGCCGCATACGATACCTGGATTAGAGTGGACCATGGCAGTTCTAAGTCGAGTATCGCAGCGCTTGCACTGCCCGCACCGAATACCAGAAATACCGGGACCGCCATAAAGAGCAGCAGCATGGATGCGGCAATCATCAGGACCGTCACTGGCGCTGCTCCACAATTGGATCAGTGCCGNTGCGCGCTCTCAACGCCAGCCAGTCCTTCAAAGCGAGCTCAATCGCAAAGATGGCCAGGATCCCAAAGCCTACAGGGAACGACAGGTAGACATACCAGTACGGCAAGTCAAACTCGAGTTCGATGAACTGTCCGAGCGCATGGAAGAGTTGGACGGCATCGACACCCGCCAGAAAAAAGATCACCGCACANCCTAGGACGAACAAGTGCACAAACAAGGACAACCAGATCTTGCCTCGCGCCGAAAGATACCGCGGCACAAAGTCCACCGTAATGTGAGATCTGGATCGAAGCAGTACACCTACCATCAGGAAGACCATCCAGGGCATCATCACGGGCGGCAGATCCATGATCCAGTCAAAACCNAGCCCGGTAAAATAGCGTGTCACCGCGCCTCCGGTCAGCGCCAGTACCGAGAACGCAATGATTGCGATTCCGAGCGCCGTGATGACCTTTGCGATAGCATCGTTGAGAGCGGTCAATCCCTTTTGCAGTGTGCGCATGAGCTTCAGCTTGGGAANATAGGTAATAGATGGTATTTACCCGCCGCGAGTACCCATGCGGCGGGTAACAGACCCCAATTAGGGCGCAGGATGATTCTGCGCAGCTTCGATGACTGCCNGCGACACCATTTTCGAAAGTTCTGGGAAAACCTTATCGCTAAGCATCTGGTCAAACTCTGCCTTAGCGTCACCCTGCANGATCGTCACGGTGCCNCCGTGTTGCGACGTGAATTCATCAAGCACGTCGGCAGAGGCATCCATAATCCCCGCAGTNGCGGCATCACCGATCTCTCTTCCGACCTCGAGCAGCATCTGCCGCAGATCCTCGGGAAGGCTGTTGAGCCAATCAGAGTTCGCCATCAGATAGGCGTCCGCGTAGGACTGATACGGCAGCTGACAATACTTGATAAATTCCCACCAACTGTAGGCTCTTAGGCCGTTGGGAACGGTATTGACAGTGTCGACCATGCCGGTCTGAAGTGCCGTATAAACGCCTTTGGTCCCAAGCTTCTGATAATCCACTTTCAGGGCTTTCCACAACGGCTTTTCAGTACCGAAAAGCCGGCGCGCCTTCAATCCCTTGTAGCTTTCAATTGAATCCAGTTTGCTCGTGACACTGCAGGTCAACACTGGCCCCACCGGGTCGTACATCACCAAACTAGTGTTCGTCTTGGTAACGGTCTCATCCCAGAGCGCGCGCCCTTCTGGCGTGTTCTGGAAGAAACTGCGTTGATGTTCCAGGCTCTCGAACATGCCGGGGAAACTGGCGATATTAAAATCTTTGACGACCGTGGGAAAACCAACGATCCCGATGATGGCTCCCATCTCAACGGAACCCGCCTTAAGGGCGCCGACAATTTCCTTGATACCAAAGAGCTGTCCCTGGGGATAAACGTCGATACGTAAGCGCCCTTCCCCGCGACGATTCACCTCGTCGGCGAACTTTACTGCCCAACCGGCGGCTGTATGACTNGGTCCCCAATGGTACGAGAGTCGACCCACAATCTCTTCAGCCAGAACATCCTGCGTAGCATTGCCAACCATTGTCAAAACACCAAGGCATGCTGCTGCCAGGGTCTTGCGTCCCTGATACCAACCCGTTTGCGATTTNAACTTCATGACATCCTCCTTATCGTCGAGAAAATGGAGCCTTCCGGTTTCAGCGTGACCAAACCCTATATCCCATCCGACTCCCCGAATATTTGTACGTATCGTTCCCTGAACCTTGGCAGAACAGCCGGATTTACAGGCCGTGCCGCAGGCTTGCCTGAGAAAATATCCAGCAGTTGTGTCGCAGCGTGCTCCGCCATGTTGTACAGACTGTCTGACGTGCACCCAGCAACATGGGGTGTAGCGATGACATTGTCCATCTGCATCAATCGATGATCCGGTTGCGGTGGCTCAACGTCCCACACATCAAGACCCGCTCCCCCAAGATGNCCACAGGCGAGCGCATCTGCCAATGCGTCTTCNTCGTGAATGGACCCGCGTGCAGTGTTGATGAAGACTGCACCCTCTTTCATCCTGTTAAACGCATCAGCATCAAAAAGCCCGCGCGTGGCACAGGTGAGCGGGGTATGAACAGAAACGACGTCGGCGCGTTGCAGCAATTCATCAAANGTNACACTCTGNGCNCCACGGCGCTCAATTTCTGATGCNTTCACCAACGGATCNGTCGCAAGGACACTCACCCCAAATGCCCNACTGCAGATTCNGGCGAGACGCGTACCAATATTGCCNATCCCGACGATCCCTACCGTCTTGCCGGCAAGGTCAGTCCCCATGAACTCAAGTCGTGAGCCCTGCCAACCTGACCTCAGGACCCGATCCGCCCTGACGATCGCTCGCTGAACACCAATGATCATTGTAAGCGCATGCTCAGCCACAGATTGGGCATTTGCACCCGCTTGATTCACCGCGAGCACCCCNGCCGCAGTACACGCGTCTAGATCAAATACATCCACNCCCGAGCCACTCGCCGAGACCACCAGTAGCTCGGGAGCCCGTGACAGAAATTCAGCACCGACCCGNAACGNNACCGGCACCTCATCGCGCGCGCCCACNCATTGATACGCGTGGGCGCGNCCCAAAGTCTCGAAACTCCGCTCGATCGGATCGTCGCCTGATATACGGACCACTTCATGTTCCGGGCAATTCGCCAGGATTTCCAACGCATTGGAGGCGGGAAAGCTATTGAGATAAGTGATACAAGCCATCAATTGGATATCAGGTNAATACGGNCAAAGTGAGTCTCAGTATCAGTCGTTTTGACCTATTTGGCAAATATCATTNCTTAACAAATCTATTTGTTTTCTATATATTTTCTTTCCCGTGACCCTAAGACAACTTGAAGNATTCCGGGAAACCTTGCGTACNGGATCCATTATCCATTACCGGTGCTTCNCGGACTTGCCGACGCAGTAGTTACTGAACTCAAACGTCCTGTGNANGAGTTCTCTTCGTAAAATAGGTCATGCAATATGAATCTTGGCGAAGCTTTGCGCTGATTGCCGCCATCAANGTGGATACCGATGACAGAAGATCTCAAGCCATTCCTGCAGGCGGGCCCAANCGTACAAAGCGATGACGATGCCGTTGTCGGCTTCGCCCGTCGCGCTATGGGTACCGAAACCCGTGCNGTNGATCAGGCGGTGTTGCTTTATTACGCCGTNCGAGACGAGGTTCGCTACGACGGCTACGACCTAGACATCTCAGTCGAAGGGCTTTGCGCCCGGCGTAATCTGGAACTNGGTCACGGCTGGTGCATTTCCAAGGCTGTTTTGCTTGCCGCCTGCTGCCGTGCGGTGGGCATCCCGGCGCGACTGGGCTATGCCGATGTGCGCAACCACCTATCCACCCGGAAAATGCGCGAGCGTATGGGCACCAATCTATTTTTCTGGCATGGCTATACGTCCATCTTTCTTNGTGGACGCTGGGTTAAGGCAACTCCCGCTTTCAACCTGGAACTTTGTCATAAGTTCCGNCTNCGGCCACTTGATTTCAACGGCAAAGAGGACTCGNTNTATCACCCNTTCGATCTTGAGGGNCNCCGTCACATGGAGTATGTCCATGAGCGCGGAGAATTTGCTGAACCGCCGATAGACAGAATAAGGGAAACCTTCAGGCGCGAATATCCCAATTGGAAAATTGATGGTCAGAACATTTGTGANGATTTCGAAAGTGATGTCGCGATAGAGACCGCCAACTGATTGATTCAGACCCTAGCCCAGGCTTCAGTTCCAATCNAATAACACCCTTCAGTTAGGGGGTCNGACGGAATATCCACCGNAGCGATCTGCAAAACGTGTCCAGGCGGCATCAGCCGCGAGTCCGGCACGCAAAACAAGATCCTCCTCGTCGGCTGACTGCACCACGCCTTCGGCCACCACCACCTTGCCATCGACAAGCACCATGTCCACATCCTTGGCATGACCGTGATACACCAGCGTGGTGACCGGGTCATTTACCGGCGTCAGGCCAAGTCTTCGCATATTGACCATCTGCAGATCCGCCTTTTTACCCGGTTCAATCGATCCGATTTCTTCATCCAGGCCGAGCACACGTGCCGCCTCAATGGTCCCAAGCGCAAGCGCTTCATGGGCAGATAGTATTTCGGGATCGTGTGCCTGAATCCGTGCGCTCGCCAGGCACGAGCGCAACACTTCGAAATAGTCCGAAAAGTAATTGTCGATACCGAGGCCCACCTGCATGCCTTTGGCTCGCATGGCCTGAATCGGTGCTACTTCCCCCCGGAACTGATTCATGTGCGGGCAATGTGCAAGATGGGTTCCAGACTCTGCCAGAGCATCCATTTCCGCCTCGTCTACCTCATAGCAATGAACGGCGACCACGTCGGAACCCAGCATGCCATGTGTCCTGGCGAAGTCGAACTGCGCCATCCCGTGAATTCGTTGAACAAGTTCACGCTCACCAAAACCAAGGTGGGAGGACAGACGGAGACCTCTCGCATCAGCGCTCTGTCTGAGACCCTGCAGCAGCTCTGGCGAAGAAGTCGATAACCCGGTCGCCGCCATCACAGCCTGGATCCGGCCTCCCGCACGGCCGTGCCATCGCTCTGCCAACCCGTTGGCCTGTTCAAGTTGTTGGTCGCGCACTGTAGGATCAAACACTGTTTCACCTCGCGCCAGCGCTTCGAGATTGACGTCGTTCACCATCACGCCAATCTGCGCCCGCATACCACTGGTCTCGATAAAACTTGCGAAAATTTCGGCATCCTCCTCCATCTCCAGAATCGTCGTCACGCCGCCTCTCAGGAGTTCAGTTACCGCAAGCGCGCCAATGACTTGACGTTCCTCAACCGAGATCACCCCGCTCATCGGCAGATAAAGGCGGTGCGTCGGGGCATGCCCGATATCCTCAGCCCGGCCCCGAAATACAGCGTAGCCCACATGATTGTGTGCGCTGACAAAACCCGGCAGCACAACTTTTCCGTTGCCGTCCACTACGGTATTGGCCATCGGATACTGCGCACACAGTACCTGGGTGTCGCCCACGGCCACAATGCGATCTTCCTCGACATAGACCGCCCCGTTTTCAATGACGCGGTGTGCCGGATCAACCGTCACCACCGTACTATTGGTGATCAGCAGTGACATAACGAGACTCTTTGTTCATTTAATTCTTCGTAATCAGCCGGGACTCCAGCTGGCCCACCCAAAATTTTTTGATTAAATACTCATCCCTGTCATCATGACCATCGGCTCGACTTCCAGCGTACCCTCGGGTACGAAGAAGTCGCTCCACAGTGGCTTGTCCGGATCCACACGATAACCACTGAAGTCCGTCACGCCCTCCGACGACAACAGCACATCATCTATACAGAACTGCCCGGTGAATTCGCTGGCATCTTTCGACAGGATGGCGGCGGCCGCGTCGGCCATGATCTCGGGTTTGCGACAATGCGGGAAAGCAAGGTTGCCCGCCAACACATTGCTGATGGCGGCAGTTGCGATCACAGAATGCGGCCACAGTGCGTTGACGGCGATCCCCCTGGGCCTGAACTCTCCGGCCATGCCCAAAACGCACTGACTCATCCCGAACTTGGACATGGTGTAAGCGACCGAAGGAGCAAACCATTTAGTCTGCATATCAAGCGGTGGGGACATATTGAGAATATGCGGATTTTCTCCCTTTTCAAGATACGGCAGGCACTCCTTTGACAGCATGAACGTCGCCCGGACATTGACGGCGAACATAAGATCAAACCTTTTCATCTCGGTCTTGCCGGTGGGTGTCAGGGATATCGCACTGGCATTATTGATGCAGATATCCAGCCCGCCAAATGCTTCTGCCGCCTGGCTGACAGCTGCTTTGACCTGATCTTCGTCACGCACATCCGTCACGATCGGCAGGGCCTTGCCGCCTGCCTGCTCTATCTCTTCGGCTGCCGTGTAGATTGTGCCCGGCAGTTTGGGATGGGGTTCGGCCGTTTTGGCGAGTATCGCGATACTGCCCCCCTCTGCCGCGAGACGCTTGGCAATCGCGAGACCAATGCCACGGCTACCCCCAGAGATAATTGCGCGTTTATTGTGCAACGATGTCATCAGGAACTCCTTCGATTAGTTTGAAAAATTTACTTCTAGCCGTCGGTCTGNGNCTTTACCCAAAACCGCTCTCNTGTGGCNGCCNCTGNAGTGGTNAACTGAACNNCCCACTCCTTAANCNCCTCGCCAGTNTGCTATCCGGNNACACGCTGCAAGCGCANTCGCTTGTGCGGNATCTNANGNAGTTCNCAGGNTTCATCGCTGCGGTTAAANNCNCTTAATCGCCATCACGTCANCGCCCGGACGAACGCGTGATGGTTACCAGGCCCTGCTCNGGCCTCACCTCGACCTGATCACCGGTCCTGATCAGATGAGTTACGTCACCATCGACGAAGCGGTCGCACATCGCCATGTCAGCAAGCGCCGCCCCCTGCGCCAATATCGGATTTACGTTATTGAACAAAATCGCCTTTGGTGCAACACCGCGCAGCTTCATCTCATGCAGCATCCAGGCGGAAGCCACGCCGCCCTTAGCGGTATTGAACACCATAATCTTACCGACGTAACTCTGTCCGGCCAGTTTATGCTGCGGGCGCGAAAATATCCCGGCAATACGGTCAAGATCGTAGCGTGCAGAAAAATTATCGTCGGTAACAAGAGCTTCGCCACTGACCACCGGTCCGACCCCGAGGTGACACCTGAGTTCTATCGTCTCCATCACAAAACCTCCCCCGCGACTGCCGAGGCGACGCAGTTTTGCATACTCGAAAGAGTCGGTTGGTAGCCGTAACCCCCAATGATGTTGACCAATTTGACCGAATTGGTCATGAGCCGTTGCCAACCGTTGGCCTCTGCCATTTCCCGCGCGTAACTCTGNTAGAAACACATGCCTTCAAGTACCAGCGCACCGGAGGCTTCGATACGCTCGACCAGTCCCAGGCGCCGCGCATCCGCCGCAACCACCGGACTGGTAACTGCAAGCAGACTGGTATCTCTGTGCACTTTTTTGCCATCCAGCAATTCGGCCAGCGACTGCATTTCCAGCAGTGATAACTGTGGTGCTGAAAAAACCACCACGTNTACTTTTTCACCCTTGCCGCCGTAACGTGCCAGAAATTTTTCCAGGTCAGAATGGGTGACACTTTCAGCCTCCAGGCGCNAGGGGTCACAAACTGCGTCTAGCGTCGCTGCTTCCGGCGTGACACCGACCACGTGGAACAGGGGCACCGAACCATAGCTCGCCATTGCGGCTCCCATGTGTTTCATTTCATCGGACCCGGGCGGTGAGTCGATGCCTTCGATCACCGGTACTTCCCAATAAGACCCCACACGCGCTCCGACAATACCACCGAGAGCACCCCAGTCAGCCAAGTGTTGTGGTTCGAATTCCACCCGGTATCGCCGTGTTGCCCTGCGATTGTGGTCGAGATGTAGTCCATAGCGCGGTGTCCGCCCGGTGAGTCCGGCGGCGAGTGCCGAGGGTCCACCTTCGAAGTTGGAACAGGCGCCAAGCACGCTGTTGCAGTAGATCACCACCCCGGTATCGCCGAAAGCGAGGTGCTCTCCGCGCAGCGGCGGCATGATCGTCTGGTAGTTGATACAGGTATTGGTCATGAGAATACCCATGGCCTCGAAAGCATCGATGGTGCGTCGTTCCAGAGACGCCATCTGCTCAGTCTGCCCAAGACGCCGGTAATGGCAAAAATCGATTCCGCGCGGATCGGTAATCATCGGGATGCGCACNTGACGCTCATGCTGCGGATAAGCTGCCAGGCCCTCGATAAACTCGACGCCTACCTCGCCGAGCGACTCGGTATCAGCCATGATGTGTGCCTGGGTTACAGGGACCAGGTCGNGAGCATCGAAAAACCGCCCAACCTGTATCATGTGTTCGATCGCCCAGCGGCGCGGTGCACCCAACTCACCGTTCTGCATGGCCTTCTCTTCTTTATTCAGTTTCATCTCGTTTAGTCTCTTTGCGAATCGGCGGCAACCATGAGAGCATCGTTATCGCGATAGCCGACAACGGCCTTCTCTTTGGTGGGGAGATCACGTTTGTTCAGCGGTTGCGCCAGTGTTACATCGAAACCTGGTGTCATGTAACGGCCGGTCCAGTCATCACTTAACACCCCAGTCCTTNAACACCTCGGCCGTATGCTCTCCGGGGATCGGTGGGGGCCGCTGGATACCGCCNTGGGTACGNCTGAAACGCGGGGCGGGCCCCGGTTGGGTGATGCCGAATGCGTTGACAAACGTGCCGCGGGCCTCGTTGTGCGGATGTGCCGGGGCATCTGCCATAGTGAGTACCGGAGCAAAGCAGATGTCAGTACCTTCCATCANTTCGCACCAATGCGATTGTGGTTCACGCAGAAAGATCTGCTTCAGGCGCTGACGCATCTTTTGCCAGTCTTTCTTTGCCTGACCAACGCCTTTCGACTGCGCATCGATCCCGAGCGTATCGAGCAGCAACTGGTAAAACTGNGGCTCGATGGATCCAATCGCGATCCACTTCCCGTCAGCACATTCAAATGTCCCGTAAAAATGGGCTCCGCCATCAAGCAGATTATCCTGACGCTGGTCCGTCCACTGTCCCTGCTGCAAAAGTCCATACATCATAGTCATCAAGTGGGCCGCGCCATCGACCATTGCCGCATCGACAACTTGACCCTTGCCGGACCCTCTCACTTCCAGTAGAGCNCAGACCACGCCGAAGGCGAGGTAGAGTGCCCCACCACCAAAGTCACCCACCAGATTGAGCGGTGGTGTGACGGCTTTATCGGTGCCAATCGCGTCCAACACTCCGGCGATCGCGATATAGTTGATGTCGTGCCCAGCGGCCTGTGCCAAGGGGCCGTCCTGACCCCAGCCGGTCATGCGTCCATAGACCAGACGCGGATTTTTCGCCAGGCATTCATCAGGNCCAAGGCCAAGACGCTCCATGACACCCGGCCGGAAACCTTCGATCACGGCATCTGCACGGGCGATAAGTTCAAGACAGGTCGTGACACCCTCGGAACTCTTCAGATTGAGCGCCACCGAACGGCGGCCTCGGTTTAGTACATCTACCTTGAGACCCAATGGATTGGTGCCGCCCTCTCGATCGATGCGCACCACATCTGCACCCATGTCCGAAAGAAGCATCGCNCAAAACGGNGCGGGACNAAGACCCGCCATTTCGACAATGCGATATCCGTGGAGTGGCCCCATGCCCATTATTACGAAACTTCGCTCGATGTGTTCATAAGTGACTCAAGGCTCTCTTTGACCTGCTTTACACTGACAAAGTATGGCCACAAACGCGNCAAGCCTCGAACAGGAAAAACNGGNGATACGAGCGTNGCCATTCCCCACCCAGGACGCCAGGTGTAGTCCACATCACGCCTTGGAATGACGCAAGCGACGGGGGTGCCCAGTGCGCTGGCAAGATGTCCCGCGCCCGAATCATTGCACACCAGCGCCCGCGCGCTATGAAGCAGGCTNGCCAACGCTGCAATACTNGGCGTTTGTGCCATCGGAAATCGTCCCCTGAGCCGTTCTGTCCACTCGGTCATCTCGGATGGTGCCACCGCAAATACGCAATCGTGTCCAGCCTCCTGCAACAGCCGGGCCAGCGCAATAAAACGCGTGGCCAGCCAGTTCTTTCGTGCCTTGCCGCTGGTGGGAGAAATAATAACCGGCCCTTTTTGTTCCCGACTAGCGACATTTTCGGGAAACACCAGGCCTAGATCAGCCTGTGCATTTTTGAGAGCCAGTTCACGCCGGCAATAATGGGTCGCATGCTCCACCATAGTCAATCCGGGCTTTGTTTTATCGCGGATAAGCCCGTGCGCAGGTACCCGCTCTTGCAGCCACTCGCGTTTGTCGGCCGACAATGTCTCTGGATCGAAACAACCGTCAAGGGAATTCTCGTGGTGTGCTAATGAGAAAAACACCACACGGCGTGCGAGAGCTGGACGCAAATCAACGCCGTCAGATTGGAGGCCCGGTGCCTGGGAATCCATCAGACAAAAATCAAACTGATCCGGAATACTGGCGTACTCCTCCGTGCTGAGGCGCGGGCCTGTCTTAAGCGCTGGCAACCATTTCGCAAGATCATGTGCGCAGTCCCCCCGCACGGTAACATTAAAACCAGCACGCGCAAGATTGGCCGGAACCACAAGGGAGATTAGGCTGTCACCGAGCTTTCCCGGCGTGACAAACAGGACCTTTGCATCCGGGGTAGGCTCTACGCGGTGGGATTCACCGTTCGCTTGCATGGCACCGATTATGGGCCACCTGCCCCTGCCAGACTAATCAGATAATGCCTTTTTCTTGGTACGGGCGATTTTGCAAGATACGCCGGTAGCCGAAACAGCTAAGGTCAAGTGTGTCATAGGCGCCATGAACGACATGCTCCGCAAGACCTCGTCCGACCGCCGGTGCATGCATGATCCCGTGGCCGGAAAAGCCGTTGGCGAGGTAAAAATTATCCAGCGCCCCCGCACAGGGTCCGAGAATCGGGGAATAATCAAGCACGTTACGCGCATAATGTCCCCGCCAGCTTGTCTCCAGCTTGAGTGACTGCATTGCCGGAATCCGATCGGCGAGCGCAGGCCAGACCACTTCGTCAAAGCGACTTGGAGAAACAGTAAAGTTCCAACCGGGCTTCTCCGACCAGTCGGGAACGCCCCCAACATACCCCTGGCCTTCCGGGCGAAACGCCAGATCCGTTTCGGTCTTGATAAACGGCAGCGGCTCAACAGATGCGTTGCAGCGAAAGAAATAACTTTCCCGCGACATCGGCTCGACGGGTAAAGCAACATCTACCGTCTTTGCAAGTTCGGCACACCACGCACCGGTGGCATTGATAAANACCTCGGCTTCGAANACGGTGCCGTCTGCACCGTATGCCCGACGAACCGCACNGCCCGCCGTTTCCAGGTGNGTAATTTCGACCTCCTCATAGACAACNCCGCNGGAGATAGCCTTTCGGCGAAAACCCATCAAGGCGGCATAAGGNTCGATCCATCCATCATGATCCGACAGCACCGCAAGATCGACACCGTTNNGCTTGAGCGACGGAAAACGCTCTGTGAGCTGACTTGGACTCAGAAGCTCCGCTGGGACACCCATCGACTCCTGTAGTCGGTAGTTCTCTTCCATCTGCTGGGCGCCACCGTTGTCTGAGATGAAAAGATACCCCTGGCGCCTGAAACCAATATCGGCGTTTTGCTCACCCACTTTCATATGCTGTGCAAAATCCTGATAGAAGGACAGGCCAAAGTCGGCCATCTGGATATTCTCGGGAAGGCTGAACAGCCTGCGGATACCGCCATTGGCAAGCGGTGTTGCAGCACGGGTGTACGTGGCATCACGCTCAAGCACCAGCACCGCGCCGGCACCGGGCAACTGGCTAAGATAGTAGGCAATGCTTGAGCCAATGATGCCGCCGCCAATAATGATGATGTCCGCTTTCACTGATCGCTCACCCAGAGAATCAATAAGAGGAATACTCTAAGGCTGTCCCGACAAAACGCCAAGGCCAACTGACAGCCCGATACAGGCACCATCACTGGTATCGGGGACTTCTGAGNCCTTCGACTGTCGGCAGGGCAACGCTGCATTGGAGTCTGGACGCCCTGGCAAAAACAAGGCGGTTGACCCTGAGAGTTGATACTTTATGATGCCTTCCCAACTATTACATTGACCCGAGACTGATCCACCCTGAGTGATCGAGGACAACATGAGCGCACTTTCAAAGGCCCTGCAATCTTCTGATTTTGTCGTGACCAGTGAGTTGACACCGCCCAAGGGGCTGGATCTCGCTCCANTGCTTGAAAAAGCGGCCCTGCTGAAGCCGTATGTCAGCGCCATTAACCTGACTGAGTCCCATGCCGCGCGAATGGCCATGGATCCAGTGGCGGTCGGACACCTAATGCTGGATCAGGGTGTCGAACCGATCGTGCAGATGACCTCCCGTGACAAAAATCGCCTGGCCATTCAGGCGAGTATTCTTGGCGCTTGCGCCTTAGGNGTATCAAATCTNGTCTTCATGGGGGGTGANCCTCCAAAAAACGGAGATCATCCTGACGCCAAGCCGGTTTTTGATCTCTTTGCTTCCCAGTTGCTTGAGGCGGTGCAGGCGCTCAACAATGGAACCGATCTCAACGGTAATGCCCTTAACAGAAATACAGAAATCTTTGCTGGTGCCGTTGTCAATCCGGGGGCCAGTGATCCTGATGCCGAGATTGAAAACCTTCACCGGAAAATTGACGGGGGGGCTGAATTTTTCCAGACACAAGCGGTTTACGACGTTGACGCCTTTTCGAACTTTCTGGAGAAAGCCGACTCACCCAAACCCATTCTCGCAGGGATTATCCCGATCAAATCGGTGAAGATGGCGCAGTACATGAACGACCGTATCCCAGGTGTGGATATACCGGATCACCTCATAGAGAAAATTGCGGGAGCAGGTGACGATAAAGAAGCGATTTCCCAAATCAGTATCGAGATCGCTGCAAACACCATACAGGAACTCCGTTCCGTGACGAAAGGCGTGCATGTTATGGCAATCGGCTGGGAGCAGTACATCCCACAGATGCTGGAACAGTCTCAAAGCTAGATCANATATCGAGTACCAGCACCTCGCCAGCTTTGGCGCGGGAAATACAAATCATAATCTCTTTGGACGACTCCCTTTCGGCATCCGTCAGCACGAGATCGCGATGCTCGGGCGCTCCACCAAGCAGACGGATTCTGCAGCAACCACACAAGCCGTCCTCGCAGGAGGATTCAATCTCAACCCCNGCTTCNCGNACNGNCTCCANTATGGTCTTNTCTGGTGTCACCGGNAGACGCATATTCCGGCGCGACAGCACCACCTCGAAGGCTTCGTTTTCCTGAGTATTCTCAGCAGGCTCGGGGGTAAACGGCTCCCAGTGTACCGAGCCGTCAGGCCAATGTGATGCTTTCTCCCGAACACTGGCAACCAGTCCCAAGGGGCCACAAACGTAGACGTGCTCGCCGGCTTTTGGGGTCTTGAGCAGNTGATCAAGATCAATCCCCTTGGCAGGATCACCATCGTCCAGGTGCAGGCTCAGGTTATCACCGAAAATTAATCGGACTTCGTCCAACAGTGGCGCATGCGACTCATCAGGCGCGCAGAAATGCAGATGAAAGTCGGCGCCCTGCAGACGGAGCTGATGCCCCATCGCCATCATTGGTGTCACACCGATGCCGCCCGCAATAAGCGTATGCCGTGCAGCCGCCTGGTCCAGAGGGAAGTTGTTCGAGGGAAGACTGACCTTAACCNGATCTCCTACGGACAAATGGTCCAGCAGCCAGTCGGATCCACCTCTGCTTGGCTGCTCACGGCGAATCCCCAACACATATCGATCGCGCACGGCGGGGTCTCCCGCAAGAGAATATGAGCGTCTCAGACCATCGCCAGTAAAAAGATCAATATGGGCGCCAGGTTCAAACGGCGGGAGATCTTTGCCATCCTCACTCATCAGTTCATAGCGACTGATATCATAAGAATACTCATCAACATGACTGACGTTGAGTTCGATACGCTCTGACACCTCCGGATTCATAATCTTCTGCTCTGGCTTTAACAGCAACCGCTCTACGGGACGACCATGTATGACATGTGTATCGAGGATCTCATCGATATCCTCGCGACTTTCATAGTGATACCAGATGCCTTCGGGATAGATCACCATCACCGGGCCTAGCTCACACCGGTCAAGGCAGCCGCATTTGTTCACACGGATCCGCTGATCAATCTTGAGTTCCTTGCCCCGCGCTTTCATGTACTCCTGCAGCGCTACCGATCCCCGTGCACTGCAAGAGCCTCGGTGATGTCCCGGCGCCCTTTCGTTGATACAGCAGAACACATGAATGTCGAAGTAACGATCTCCCGATAAGGTAGTTGCTGTCATTTTTNTATTTGTTTCCAGATCTCAGTTTTATCNGCTTCTCGTATCGAGAGGTCGTCGTATGGGTAGTCAAATGATGGCAGTCACACATCGTGGCGTCCAATATATTTTGGTTATTACGCCATGTCTTCATAAGATTCAGCGAATCTGGGTCTAAGACGCGTTACGGTCGGGCTGTTGTTGGGTGATACAGTGAATGCCGCCGCCGCCCGGGGCGATATTATCGATCCGTAATGAAACGACCTCTCGCTGGGGAAACAGCTGTTGGTAAACCGCTTTCGCCCGGTCATCGCCAGGCAGGCCGTACGACGGCATGATAACTGCACCATTGGCTATGTAACTATTGATATAGGAGGCGCAAAAACGATCGCCTTCGACGCACTGCCATGCGTCTTCTATAAAGATCAGATCCAGCAAACGCCCCTTCGCATCCGTCTGCCCNTCGAGGGCACGTCGATTCTCCATAAGAACGTCATAGCGTGGGTGGGCGCGATCGAACGCGGCTTCGACCAACACACGTCCCGGACCCACAAAAGCTGCCAGACCATCGACGTGACCATTGGTCTCGTCCTCATCGGGGTCCCCTGGAATCCAGATCACTTTAGTAACACCAAGCATCCGGCACAACTCCGCCTCCACCTCACCCTTGCTCCAGCCCGGATTGCGGTTGGNATTTAAAAAGCAGGTTTCTGTGGTGATGAGCGTACCGTCACCATCCACCGTTATCCCGCCCCCTTCCGCGGTCATTCTGGACTGGTACCTCTGCAGTTCCAGTTGCGATACCAGTCTGGGTCCGGCTTTNGCATCGTCTTCAAAAGGCTCATAGTTGCCACCCCAGGCGTTGAATGCAAAGCAGGCAGCGGCAACATCACCCCGACCGTTGATCAGAAAATTGGGCCCGTTATCACGAAACCAACCATCGTCTATTGGTATCTCGACACACGTAATGTCGCTGCCCAAAGCCGCCTGGGCCACGTCCCGGTCATGCGGATTCACTACCATCGACACAGGTTCGAAACGTGCAATTGTCTTCGCCACCTCTACATAATTTTCACAGGTTGCTTCACTGTTGAAGCCTTCACGGCAAGGCCAGGCCATCCAGCACCGTGCATGAGTGCGCCACTCCGCGGGCATATAAAAGCCTGCCGATGCGGCATCGGATGAATTAATATTCACAGGTTCGCGAGACGTTTCTACGAGGCGTGCACGCCGCTTCCCTTCACGCGGTACTCGTCTCTAGGTGGGCTGAATACATCAAGCACCCGGGCACCTTCTGGACCGGCTCGAAAAGCATGGGTCATGTTCGGCGGGGTACGCCAGAAATCTCCCGCGGACACCGCGACTTCTTCGCCGTTCTGGATACGCACACCACCGCCTTCTAGCAAAACACCCCATTGTTCCTGTGGATGCGAGTGGACCTCACTTTCACAGCCCGGCTCCAGACGAACGACTGAAAGCATCGCGTGGTCCCCNGGGAATATCCGGGTGGAAACNCCCGGAGCAAGATCGCGCAGTATTCCCTGGTCAGAATCGTCAAGATTAAAGAAATTTTCTTTCATGTATTGTCGTCCAGTACGAAATTCATTGGCTCGGGATCTAAAACGTGNGCCGTCTTGGGCACTGGTAATCTTTAGCCTANCGCATCCATCACCCGCTGGGTCATTCCAGCCGTCGACGAGAAAGCCTCCGTACCCCCTTGCAATGCCTGCTCCACGGCCTCTTCAATCAACCGCGCTGCGTCAAGACAGGAACTCAATTGATGTTTGCGGCCCAACCAATCGAGCATCATCGCGCCGGACAGAATCGCCGCTGTCGGATTGGCGATACCTTTGCCCACAATGTCAGGTGCGCTGCCATGCGCAGGCTGAAACACAGCCCGCGAGTCCCCNATATCTGCCGAAGGTGCAAAGCCCATACCCCCAACCAGTCCTGCTGCAAGGTCAGAGAGGATATCCCCGAACATATTTTCTGTCACCAGCACGTCAAACTCCCAGGGGCGACGAACCAGATCGAGAGCACAGGCGTCAACATACAGGCGCTCTGTTTCNATATCCGTGTGGGTAGCGGCCACCTCATCGAAGACTTTGCGGAAAAAGGCCATTGATGAAAACACATTAGCTTTGTCGACAAGAGTCACTTTTGATTTGCCACCAGCCGATGCCCTGCTCCGCGCCAATTCAAAAGCAAACTCAAAGACCTGTCTGGAGCGTTCGCGGGTAATCACCAGGGTATCCCGAGCCTCACGGTCGGCGATGATCTCTCCTTTGCCACAGGAGGCAAACAAACCTTCCGTGCTTTCCCGGACCAGGACAAAATCAACATCGTTGGCTCGACTGTCCCTCAGGACTAACGGCCCACCGCGCCGGGCCGATACNGGACGCACACCTGCGTAGAGATCGAACCTGAAACGCAGGTCGAGCTGAGGGGTGATTTCAGTTCCGTCTTCATAGCGCACCCTTGGCAGGCCCATTGCCCCGAGAAAAATCGCATCAGCCTCTTCGGCAGCCCGCCAGGATTCCTCCGGCATAGCGACCCCGCTTNCAAGATACTGTTCGGCGCCAGCCGCGAAGTTCTGAAAGTCCAAACNAAACTCACCNCTNCNGCGNGACACNGCNCCAAGGANCTCGACAGCCGCNGCCGTCACTTCNNTACCNATGCCGTCTCCGGGCAGNACNCAGATTCGAAAAGTATTCTNTNAAGGCANGCAGAAATCCTCTCAACCAAAAATAAAATCANNGCNTCGGAANGNTNTCGNNCGCANCNNATCAAGTATATCGTGTGATCCTCTCTTGNCTGGATCAGGCTGTCCAAANNNGNTCCCGTCGACGTCATGGGGAAACAATCTGATACCATTAANNGACAANCTTNCTAGAAGCACCNATGCTCCTATNGCNAATCAAGGTNGTGCNCTGCACTATTTATGAGTTCAACNACAGCACAAGAGNTTATGAGTTCGACGACAGCGCAAGAGGCCCGNCCCAAACGCCGAAGTGCGGCCGANCGCAAAGCCAANGCGCANNCNCGCCTTCAGGGNGGTAACAGTCCCGCGATCCGACCCGGCATGCAGGGNGGNCAGTACCGCCCACTCAAAGATGACGACCTCACCCGAATTCATGAGGCGGCATTGACTATTCTTGAGCAGACCGGCATTGGCGACCCCCTTCCCGAGCTGCTTGACATCGTCTTGCCGCTTGGCGCCCAGCTGAATGACTACGGCCGACTGTGCTTTCCCAGAAGCATGATTGAAGACATCATCGCTGGAGCTGCTCGGGAATATACGGTGTATGCCAGAGGTTCACGGGCCGGAAAGGACGACATACACTGCAACGGTAATCGGGTTTATTTCTCCAACTCGGGAAGCGCCGTCACGACTCTGGACAGCGACAATCTGCATTACCGCCCGTCTACCATCCTGGATATGTACGACTTTACCCGGCTGGTTGACCGACTAGACAACATTCACATGTCCGGGGATACCGTGATCGGGACAGACGTGCCCGATGATTACGAGCACGACATGACCATGGTCTACGCCCTTATGGCGGCGACGGAAAAGCCCCTTTGCCTTTCTTTTCGAAAGCGAGAAAACATCTCCCCGGCACTCCAGATCTTTGATCTCGCGAGCGGTGGTGAGGGAACTTTTCTAAAAAAACCCTCGGTTATTTTCGGCGGATGTCCTATCGTTTCGCCGCTTCGGTTCGGCAAGGAGAACTTGGAAGTCATGATCGACGCGACCCGTCTGGGTCTGGTCAGCGATATTGCCGTGGCACCCCAGTCCGGTGCAACAGCGCCCGCGACACTTGCGGGCATCCTCGCCCAAGTCGTTGCGGAGACCCTTTCCTGCCTCGCTGTAGTCAACCTAATCCGGCCAGGGTGCCCTGTCACTTTTGCCACCTGGCCCTTTGTTACCGATCTCCGAACCGGCTCGTTTACCGGCGGGAGCGGAGAGCAGGCCTTGCTTGCCGCGGCGGCGATTCAGGTCGGCAACTATTACGATCTGCCCAACAGTGTCGGGGCCGGAATGACTGACTCGAAGATCCCAGATGCGCAATATGGCTATGAGAAAGGCTTGACCATAGCGCTTGCTGCACTCTCTGGAGCGAACCGCGTCTGCGAAGTTGGAGGAATGATGGGGAGTCTGATGGGCTGCAGTTTTGAGTCCATGGTAATTGACAACGAAGCCGTCGGCATGATTCAGCGGACAGTCCGAGGAATTGAAATCTCTGATGACACGCTGTCGGTAGAGACCATCCACCAGTGCGCGGTTGATCCCGGACACTTTTTGGGTAATGAACAGACTTTAAGTGTAATGGAGAGCGAGTATGTCTACCCCAACCTGATGGATCGCGCGCCTGCCGATCAATGGGAGGCTGAGGGGGCTCTGGATCTATTCGAACGCAGCCGAATAGCCAGTCGCGAAATACTCGCGACCCACTATCCCAATTACTTCAGCCAAGAGACCGATGCCCAAATCCGCGCGAAGTTTCCGATCAGAATCGTAAGCGACGACATGCGCCCTGAAAGCAGGCGCTGGAGTACATAAACTACTCGGGTCGCATTTCTCCCGATCCGCCAAATTCCTCCGGGAAATCCTTGAACTTGGGCAACCCATCTTTCATGGGCATGATGGTGCTTTCGTAATTCAAATGAAGCGCTGGCTTAAATTCCAAGCCTTCAACCAGTCCAGCGTAGACGTCCACCACACCCAAAGACCCCGCGACATGATAGGAGCGGCCCCCGCAGGTTTTGCATCAGACCTGCTCGTTGCCCTCTGAGCTTGTATCGCTCTCTATCTGGTCTTCGACTGCACTCACGCTCATCTTGTCGACCAGCCAGACCGCAAAGTCAATTACAAAGATCTGCGGCCAGGGGGGCCGTTTTACAGCAGTAAAAACCTATTGCGGTCAGCCGCGACACGCTTTGCCGAGTTCGAATATTGTTCGCTTGAAGAGTATGCCTGGCATCTAGCCTGATCATGTAACCCACTTCCGACTGTATCCTATCATCCTAATGCGATAGCCCAAATAACAACCAGAACCGTCAAGATACTGAGGCCGCGCATCAGCCACCGCTCCGCAGGGCGGCCCCCTACCGCAGCGACCACCATCGCGCCTCCAGCACACCAAAGACTGTGAAAAACCACTTGTACTGCTAGAAAAGTCAGACTCAGAATCACAGCCTGGGGGATGAGCGGCTCGGCGCTATCGGTGAACTGTGCGTAGGCAAAAACCAGCATGGCCCATGCCTTGGGATTCAGCGGATGCACCGCCAACCCTTTCCAGAATGACTCTGGCTGGCGGAGTTCACGGCCCGCCATCAGGAANCCCGACATCCGCAGGGCAAGATAGGCNAGATAGNCTACACACACNATTTTGAGTGCCACCAAAATCCNAAAGTCATGAGAAAGCAATTCCCACAATCCCAGCGCGAGCAGAATATTCAGCAACAGTTTTCCGAGTGCGACCCCCATCACAAAAGGCAGACTCCGCCAGAATCCGAAGTTGGCGCCCGAGGTCATTAGCAACATGTTGGCAGGTCCTGGAGTACCCACCATAAAAACCACAAACAGCAGAAAAGGCGCAAAATCGATCATAGGTTGTGGTCCAGTGTTTAGTCGCTTGATGTTAATAAGGCAGGTTAATATCTTACTGTGTTTTCCTGTCTCTGCCGCGAAACTCAACATTGACCAACAATCCGCTTTCCCGAATCCAGGTCATTGACCGCGCTGCCGGACTTCTAGATGCTATTGCCCGTTACCGCAGACCGGTCAGCCTGAAAATCCTGATCGCCGAGACGGGTCTGCACGCAAGCACTGCTCATCGCATTCTGAGGTCTNTGATCCAGAACGGACTGGTGGAAAAAAATAGTGACAACCACTACCGGCTTGGGCTGCGACTGGTCCAGTTAGGGACACGCCTGCACAGCACCCTTGATCTGCGGGCAATCGCCTTGCCGATCATGGAGNAGCTACGTGATGAATTCCACGAAANNGTGAATCTCAGTATNCGCGAGGGNGATCANGTGGTNTACATTGANCGTGTCACNCCNAACCGGATGATGCATGTCCANCAAGTGGTCGGCAGCCGGGCGCCACTGCATGTAACCGCCGTCGGCAAACTGATGCTGGGCGCNACCGGTCGGGAAGCCTGCATCNCTTATGCCNCACGNACTAACCTGCCNGCNTATACCGGTAACACCATCACNTCNATCNACCNNCTGGTGGNCGAGTCCGTCNGCGCTTTAAANGAGGGTTATGCACTGGATAACGAAGAGGCTGAGATCGGTGTGGGATGTATCGGNGTNCTGCTCTANGANGGTGNGGGCCAGGTTGCTGCCGGNCTTTCGGTTTCNGCACCCATCGAACGNNGAAANATCNNNTGGGCANAAACTCTGNTNGGTGCAAGCCAAAGCATCTCGCAATCCCTGGGNGCCCAGTAAGTTGCNNNNACTCNAAGNNNANTGTTNTCACATTGTGGNATTTTNNNCCGNGATGNAGAAAGNGAGNGTATGATNAC
>NHDO01000079.1:28809-55929 GCA_002171735.1 Proteobacteria bacterium TMED61
CNTTNNTAAAGNNTTTTTNCNANANATTACGCTGTGAGCTACCNGACACCNCTNCACGGTCTAAGCGTCGATAACGATCTTCTCGTCCTGATTAACGATCAGGNATTNCCGGAAACCNGGNTCGATCCCGANACNTTCTGGTCGGGCTTTGNCCAGATNATTCGAGATTTGACATCGAAAAACCGTGCNCTTCTGGNGCGNCGTGAAGCACTTGAAGCCGCAATCGACGAGTGGCACAAGAAACATCGCGATGAACCACACGATCCTGATGCTTATCGCACATTTCTTGGTGATATCGGCTATCTCGCGCCTGAAGGGCCCGACTTCAGCGCCACTACGTCCGATGTGGACGATGAGATTACGACCATTCCTGGACCGCAACTTGTTGTACCGGTAAATAATGCCCGCTACGCCATCAATGCCGCAAACGCCCGCTGGGGCTCACTCTACGATGCGTTGTATGGTACAGACGCCATCAGTGATGAAGCGGGCGTACTGACCAGCGGTAAGTACAGTGCGGAACGGGGNAGCCGTGTTGTGGCTTTCGCCAATAACTTTCTGGACCAGACGGCACCCTTTAATGGCGCCTCCTATAGTGAGATTTCCGGCTTCATCGTCGAGCGCGGTGAACTCAAAGCAAGGCTCGCTGATAATGCCGTGATCTCCCTTCGCCACCCGACCGACTTTGCCGGTTACCGTGGGGAGGCTCTGGATCCTGATTCTATTCTGCTTCGAAATCATCGACTGCACATTGAACTCGTTATTGACCCGGATCATCCAGTCGGGGCAAAGAGCGCTTGCGGCATCAGTGATGTGATTCTTGAGTCCGCGATTACCGTGATTCAGGATTGTGAGGATTCAGTGGCTGCCGTGGATGGCGCCGATAAGACACAGGTGTACGCCAACTGGTTGGGACTGATGCGTGGCACCCTGTCGACAATGGTCTCCAAGGGTGATGAAACTTTTGAACGGTGCCTCAATCCGGACCGTGAATATTCAGCACCCGATGGCTCTACCCTCGTGCTGCCCGGCCGCGCCCTCATGCTGGTCCGAAATGTTGGCCATTTAATGACCAATCCGGCAATTCTTGATGGCGATGGGAATGAGGTATTTGAGGGCATTATGGACGCTGTTATCACAGCGCTGATCGCCCTGCATGATCTCAATGACCCTGCCAGGCGCAACTCCCGCAGCGGCGCGATGTACGTGGTTAAACCGAAGATGCATGGCCCGGAAGAGGTTGCATTTTGCGTTGAACTCTTTGAGCGGACAGAGCAGTTGCTAAACATGACGCCCGGCACAATGAAGATCGGCATCATGGATGAAGAGCGTCGTACAACCGTCAATCTTAGGGAATGTATTCGAGCAGCTTCCGGCCGGGTCATCTTTATCAATACGGGATTTCTTGACCGTACTGGCGATGAGATCCATACCTCCATGGAGGCTGGCCCCATGATCCGCAAGGCAGAGATGAAAGCTCACTCTTGGATCAAGGCTTATGAAGATTGGAACGTGGACGTAGGCCTGAAGTGCGGCCTTCCGGGTCACGCCCAGATCGGCAAAGGCATGTGGCCCATGCCGGATGAAATGGCCGCCATGATGAAAACCAAGGGAGATCATCCACGCGCCGGGGCAAATACTGCCTGGGTCCCCTCACCGACCGCCGCAACTCTGCATGTCATGCACTACCACGAGACCGATGTNCTCGAAAGACAGGATGAGCTGAGAACGCGTATTCCTGCTAGGCTGACCGATATCCTGAAAATTCCTGTGANTACTGATCCGAACTGGTCCGATGTAGAAATTCAAGAGGAAATTGATAACAACTGCCAGGGGATTTTGGGCTATGTGGTGCGTTGGATAGACCAGGGTGTGGGCTGCTCAAAAGTGCCAGATATCGGTAATGTTGGCCTAATGGAAGACCGNGCCACCCTTCGAATCTCAAGTCAGCACATCGCCAACTGGCTTCACCACGGGATAGTTACTGAAAGCGAGGTCATGGCGTCGCTCAAGCGGATGGCCGCGGTGGTCGACGGCCAGAACGCTAGCGATACCCGGTATCAGCCGATGGCGCCCGAATGTAGCGGAGTTGCTTTTGAAGCGGCTTGCGATCTCATTTTCCGGGGGCGAGAAGTCTGTAACGGTTACACGGAGCCACCGCTGCACCAACGACGANTCCAGAAGAAATAAATCTAAAGGTTCTAAGGGTAAAGTACCGTCCCAACAGGACGTCGCACTACAATCATCCGGGTCAGATCGCTAACCAAACGGGTCGTAGCGAATATCCGAGACTGGTATCCCTGCCCCGAGCATCAAGGCCAGGGACCCCGTTAGCATTGCCGGCGGTCCGCCCAGGAACGCGAGGCAATTTTCAAACGCGCCTTCTCCCAAACGTTCGGCAACCTCGTGAACGAAACCCTGATGCATATCGAGACCATCAATCTGATCAGAGACGTCCCTCGCCGAATCTTCTTCGGAGACTGCGAGATGAATAGAGACGTTGTCTGGAGCGCTGTCTCTAACCCGCCTCAGCTCTTCTAGAAAAAAGAAATCTTCCCGCTGGCGCACGCCAAACACCATAAAAAGCTTGTGACGCTGAAAATGATTGATCGCGACTGCCTGATCAAGAACCGACATGATGCCGGCGATGCCGGAGCCGCCCACCAAACACACTAGATCACGCGCCTCGCTAGGATCAAACGTCGCAAGCCCCATCGGGCCGAAAACATCCACCATCCTCTCAGGCACTCCAGCAGAAAACAGTTTCTCTGAAAACTTGCCGTCGGGAACACGCTTTATCACAAAGTTGAGCAACTTTGCCTGACGCTGAAAGTCGGTCATCGAATATGGACGGTATCCCTGCATTCCCTCCATCTGGACCAAGAAATACTGGCCCGCTAGATAATCAATCCCCTCTTCCAGCGATAACTGAAACGTGGCAACGTCCGGAGCGACCATAGCCACATCGTGCATGCTGGCCCGGTGGTGCGTAGGCGTGTCCGTAAAACTATTGGAGAGATCTATCTTCCCCGGAACCAGAATCTCNCAATCNTCAACAATGCGGCTCTGNCACAACAGGCACTCTCCCTTATCGCGTTTGAGATTTTGTGCGCCAGGGGCCTCGGGCCAACANGCCTCCACCGTGCCCGGTCTTGCCCGAGCCACACACGTNGAACATACNCCNGCGCCGCAACCGTAAGGNAAAGGNACTCCCTGGCGAAGTCCTGCCTGCAGCAGTGTTTCGCCCTCGNCGCANTCGACCGTCACACGACCTTGCTTATTCAAAAAAGTGACTTTGGGCAAGTTCCGACTCCCGGTCAGAANAAAGTCAAAGGCATCGACACCGTACTACCACTCGAAATCATCGTCATCTTCTTCATCAAATTCGTANACCANTTCCTTGTCCACACANGCCCACACCTCACCGTCGCGAACCTCCGACTGGTAGAACAGAAGCGGTCGCTCAGCCGGACCTTGCTCCTTTCCGGTAAGAAGATTCCACTGCCACANGTGCTTTGAGCAAGTCAGGGTTCCAGCGCGACAGATTCCCGACTCATGAAGTGGCTCAGCCATGTGGGGNCAAAAGGGNGGAATAATCCGATATTCATCACCGACGCCTACTACGACNACTGCGATTTCTCCCGCCTGAAACCGCTTCAATTCTCCATCGTTGACATCTGCCGTCGCACAGACCCTATGCCAGCCGTTCTCAAGTGAATCACTCATCTGTCATATCGCGGTTTTAGCGTCAGTCTTTGGCTANTGCAAAAAAAATTNGCCGACGGCCCNCGGCCATCGCCNGNATATGTAGAGCAGTCTNGGAGCGCTTCAGATCGGCCAGTGNGATCCCTTATCCANNCGCCGGGTATCAAGCTGAACAATTCGCTCTAGAAAAAGCGGTTGGCCGGAGGTGATGCTGAACCGGTCTCGGTACTTACCGACCAGAAACACATTTGACTCTCCGGCAAGGACATGGGAGTTAATGCCGTCGAGTTCAGTCTTAAGAACGGTGAAGGAGGATACGGCGGATGCTGTACCACTGTCTTCATCGACGTCTACGGTATAAACAACGGTATGGCGAGCGAGTGGAGAGTGATCAGAGTTATGTTTGGGCAACATTTCGGTCAGGGTGGCGAGCTCAGCACGCTTTCCATCCAGATAGGTCATATCGACATTAATCTCGGGACTGAATGCACGGATAGCGTAATAAAACTCTTCATCACATAGCGCCAGCCACTCTTCCCACCTTCCTTCATCCAAGCANANACTNGCCCGATAAATAGTATCTCTCACACGTTCGGCAATAGTATTGTCAGCCATTAGTTCTACTCGATCTCTTATTTTCCCAAGCTTCAGATTTGCACCAACCAGACGCGTTGGGCATGCGCCGAAAGATTTTACGCAGGACAACCTGTTAAGGTCGTTAGCCTGCGTAATATCTTCTGTCGCACTGAACCTGGTGCGGACAACTAAGCCGCTTTACGCTTTTGACCTTCCTCATAACTCAGTTCAGGGTCACCCGGCCAGCGATCCATCCACTGACCCCATGCATCATAGAAGTGGCGCATACCCTCCTCATCATGAATAGTAGGATCGCCGTCCGCATCNCTCTCATGACGACCATGAAGAATTCGACGCTTATCCGCCCACTCACTCATCGTCGCCTGCTGGGTAGTTACAGCCAGCAAATCTTCGTGAAGATTGCGTCCGAACGGTCCCCAAATCGAATTATGGTGTCGCTGACGAGTCAAACGTTCCTCCGGCGTATCACTNTTAAGGCCCAAACCGCGGAACTCGATCATGACCTTATCAGGGCCAAGGGGCGTCATAATGTCACACCGTAAGGCCGAACCTCGAAGATTGAAATTCACTCCTGGGAAGAAATCAATCATCTCCCAATGGTTGGTCGGAAGATGCGGGAAAGAAAGCTCTTCCCTTGATTCAAAGCCTTCGTACTCGTCGTATTGCACTTCAAAAGAGCCTACGTTTACATGCCCGTTATCAAAGCCNATATTTTTNCGGGCGAAGTAAGAGTCGTTAAANCCGGTTACCCGGTTATGGTAGTGCAGAAAATCATGATAGAACTCTGAGTTGGTATCGTGCCAGAGTTTGTAGTTACAGGGAATGATGGCCTTGTGATAGTGGAAGACCTCCAGAGGCTCTGCGTCTAGAGACTTTTGCATGCAGTCGAATGCACCTCCTGCCCATTCTTCGACAGACTGCTCAATCTTATCGTTCAGGCTTACCCAAACAAACCCGCCGTATTTCACCTCACAGCGCAATCGACGCAGGCCCACATCTTTGCATTCAAGGCGGTCCTGATAACCCTCAGATGCCCGCGAGATATGCGCACAGTTTCCCTTCATATCGAACTGCCAAGCNTGAAACATGCAGGTTATGTGCTTAGGCGCTCCAGAAGGCGCTGCTTCTTCGAATGATCCAGACGGTCGATTTTCGAGCATGTTTCCGCGATGAGGGCAAACATTCAAAAACGCGCGAATCTGGTTATCGGCACCACGGACAACCATGACAGGCTCACGAGCAACAGTCATTGTTCGGAAGGAATAGGGGTCAGGAAGTTCTGATTCATGACAGACCGGCATCCATACCTTGCGAAAGATTTTTGTGATCTCTTCCTCAAAAATCTCTCGGTCCGAATAAATCCGACTGTCAACATATTCTCCCGAGGAAAGTTTTCCAGGGACCGTTTCCCACTGTTTAGCATTTCTNGCTGGCATAGTGATTCGCTCCTTTGCGATTTCTCGGACAGCGATTGGAATTCGCCTCATTCCACGCGGTCGTTCTCTTACCGTGGTTCTTCTTTCCTAAGGCCGGACAATAAGATTAAAAGGCTACAGATTTGATTTGTAAAATCATTCAAATCAATAATTTAATAGGCGGAAGAAATCAGTATTCAAAAATCCGACTAACTCGTTAAAAATCCGGTTTTTTAGGGTTCTTANNGAGTAATTTACCTCATTGCCCGTGCAGGCGGGGTGTGCGCCTGGAATTCAGTAACACCCCAAGATGACTCCCAGTCAGATAGCAACTGCGATCNAACCGGGAGTGGNATTATCCCTGGACTACTTCGCTTTCTTGGTGGTTTTCTTACGGGNAGAGGATTTNGCCTTTTTCTTGGCTGGCAAAGACGTCTTCTTTGCGACCTTCTTTTTACCCTTTTTACTGGCCTTAGCATCCAACTGTTCGAGCTTGGCNTCCCACTTCATCTTCTTAGCGAACTTCGTTGCCTCTTCGTCGCTCATATATACCGTGTGCTCTGGCCCTGGATATATCTGCGCTTTGACCTCATCTCGGTAGCGGGTNAACACGTCTTCCATTATCGGAATCAGATCNGTGTAGACCTTTGAGTGGCGCGGNGTATGCTCTTCGTAAAGGTGCATCAAGTCNGAGGTGATGATATGAACACCGTGTGCACCCAAGCCAGCGCCNAGACTGATCACCGGCACCGGCAACACCTGNGCCANATACTCGTTCACTTCCTGNGTTGTCACTTCACACATGATTGAAAAACAGCCCGCGTCAACCATGGCCCAAGCATCGTCGACCAGTTCGGCGGCACGATCGGCCGTTTTTCCCTGCGCAAAGAAACCGCCCAACTGCGGCATACGCATCGGGGTAATGCCAATATGCCCCTGAACCGGGATTCCAGCGCGGTTGATCGCTTCGATGTTTCGGGCGTGGTACTGATTACCTTCACACTTCATCACCTCAGCATTGGCCTCATGAACAAACCGGCCGGCGTTCTCAACGGCTTGCTCAGGAGACACGTGAAAACTCCAGTAAGGCATGTCCACCATCCGCAGACCATAATTGCTTCCGCGGTCAATCGCTTTGGACATCATCATGACCTCATCGAAGGTCACCGTTACTGTGCTCTTATGCCCAAACAGAATCATTCCGCCGGTATCTGATACACAGAGAATATCTATTCCAAGCCGATCCGCGATCACTGCNCTGCGGTAATCATAGATCGCCATCTGCACGATCTGCTCGCCCTCGCGCGCCTTGCGACGCAACTGATTNAGCGTGACCTTTCTGCGGGGCTTATCGTCAGCCATTGGTTNTCTCCTTTAGGGTTGTCGGTTTACGTCACCACTGGCAACAGGCTNGCATTTCGANCAGCGGGCTGTTCGACAGATCACGNGGGAATCGGTGACCGCNTCATAGTAGACAGGCCTCCTGCATCCGTCAAAAGCATTGTCTTATCGTCCGATAGGGATCGGCTTGTGGGTGTCCAGGGCGCGATTTCAAATGTTTAGCATACCGCACAGAAGGAAATCCGGTTGCTTAAAGTGGATGAAAACGCCTATCCCAGCCCCCTAAAACGACTCGTTTTTTAGGATCAAAAAAAGGTCGCTGCTGAAGCCTTATCTGGTCAAAATTTCCCAGGGGATCGATAAGCGGTGATGCCCCGCTCTTGTCCTGTGTCACGACGTATCCAAGTCCCAGAACCGACCCTGCCAAGGGGCTGAAACAGGCTGAAGTAGCGAGCAGTTCACCCGGCTCCGGTGCTGACGCTGCGTCTTGAGGTCGTTGCCACAAAACGGGTCTTTCGTCTGCGGTTGCGGTAAAGCACACCAATGACCTCGAGACAATTGAAGNGTCANGGGTGCTGTCAACAAACCAGTCCATCGCAAGCTCCTTTACCGTTGCGCCAATCGTGAACTCGTTGCAGAAAAGCGCAAAACCGGCTTCGATACGTAAAATATCTGCCACAGCAAAGCCGGCGACCTCAATATGCTCAGAGAGGGAGGCCCACAGGCTCTTGGCATACGCGGCATCCACGACGATCTCAAACCCTCGTTCGCCTGTGTAGCCCAATCTGCCGATCCGAGCAGAGACTCCATGAATATCAAGATCATCAAAACAAAAATAGCCCAGTTCCTTCAAGCGATCACCCTCACAACCCGGCAACACTTGCGCCAGTGACATCGGACCCTGAACAGAAAATATCGCTGTACGCTCCGANAGGTTTTCCACAGTCGTCTTGAGATTTGCCTGTTCCAGAAGGTGCTTCGCATCCNGTCTTTCGCCGCTCATGACGTCGAAGGTCTGATCGTTAANCCTCCAAACCGTCAGATCGCTGAGTACGGGNCCCGAGGGATCTGAGCGNAGGCAATAGCGAATGCTCCCGGGCCGCATCTGTGAAATATCCCGACGCACATACCGACTGATGACAGACGCAGCATCAGGGCCACTGAGCCTGACGACNGACATAAATGANAAATCAAATAACGCNGCCGAAGCNCGGCATCGATCTGCTTGGATTTCNGGTTGCCGCGCCTCGCGGCGCCACTGCTCGAGCGCGAACAGCGTCATGGNAGTTAGAACGCAAGGCTGGCGGTGCGTGCCAGCATCGCACCTCCCGTGATCAGCAGCGCCACAGCGATGATGCGCTTCAGGGTATTGCGAGACACCTGATGCGCCACTCGAGCGCCGATCACAACGCCGCCCACAAGAATCGCGGACAAAAACAGTCCTAGAGTGAAATCGACATGACCGAAGGTCAAGTTTCCACCTGTAGCAAGCAACGCAATGGGAATCTGAATAATTTGGCTGAGCCCAACTGCCATCAGTGCCGGCACCTTGAGCCAGAGAAGCAGCGGCACCAGAACCAGCGGACCGCCGGTGCCGGTGATCGCAGACGCAAATCCGGTGAAAAGTCCGATGAGAACCAGCGTGGGAACCTTTAATTGCCCTCCTTGTGCATCCTGCTGCGGTGCCGGCCTGAGCGCCTGAAGACCCGAAACAAATACCAGTGTGCCGATTACTGCCTCAAGAACCACTCCCGGCGTAGACCAAGCCGTCATCGCGCCCAGATAACCGCCGGGCATGCCGCCAAGACAAAGCCAAAGACCTTTGCTCCAATTTACCGATCCACGACGGGCGTATTCAAAAGCACCGACCAGTCCCGTAAAAAGGTAAGAGAACATTGCGGTCGCAATCGCGACATGAATACTGATGCCCAATACGTAAGTCAACATGGGGACCAGTAGCACGCCACCGATGCCAATCGCACCGATCAAAATTCCAACAACGACTGCTACCAGCCCTGCAAAAGCAAGCACCCCGACACTCACAAGTCATTCCTCCCTGGCGGTATACCAACCCCACCCGTTCGGCGATATTGCAGCCTATCCCATGACCCGGCAAGCGAAGGGGCTATCCGACCTGGCCATTTATCCCCAACAATCGCCCTGCTGAATCCGATTACCCTTACCAATTTCATGGTTGCCAATCCAATTTAAGATAGGTAAATATTGACCTATTTACAAATCTAATTGCCTGCATCTATCAGTAAATTTACCCGAAGTCCGTGATTACAGGCACTGAAAGCTCATAAGTAAAGGAGGAAGTTATGTTTTTACGACAGTTTGAATACCTGATCGCACTTGAGCGGGAGGGTCACTTCGGTCGGGCGGCTGAACGCTGCCACGTATCCCAACCCAGTCTTTCAAGCGCCCTGCAGCAATTGGAGGCTGAACTCGATGTGCCGATCATTCTCCGCCATCAACGCTACCAGGGCTTTACTCCTGAAGGAGAGCGGGTGGTCAGTTGGGCGAAGCGGCTGCTGGCGGACCGCAAAAGTATGCTGGAAGAACTGGCGATCATGCGGCGCAATCTCAACGGCCGGATCCGTATCGGAGCGATGCCAACCAGTTCCCCGATTCTGCCGCGAATCAACCAGCTTTTCTCTGATTTGTATCCATCCGTAGAGATCGACATTCAATTCCTCGGCTCTGACAAACTGATCAACGAATTGCACAACTTTGAGCTGGACGTTGGTATCACATACCTGGAAGGCACGTCGCTTAAAAAGCTCAACACCATGGCGCTTTATGAAGAGCAACTCAGTCTAATGATTCCCGAAGGTATGCTCCCGAAAAAGCAGAAAAGCATCGACTGGTCGCAAGCCGCAGAACTTCGTTTGGGCCTTTTGTCCCCGACCATGAGAGAGCGGGAAGTTATGAACGAAGCCTTCGAGAGTGTTGGTTGTAATCCGACCCCAACACTGGAGTGCAACTCGATTTTCCAACTGGCTTTTCAGGTAATGCAGGGCGACCTTGCCACTATCGTGCCCAATGGCTTCAGCCGGACCAACGATGCCTTTCCGGGCACCCGGGAAATCGAACTCACCGGCCCCATCATCAGCAAGCCGGTCGGATTGATCTGGGAGAAAGTGGTTCCGCCACTTCCCATGGCTCAAGCCATGGCGGACCTGCTTTCAGATGCAGGTGATGAGATCAGGGCCACCTTTGGGGACTTCACCGAGAAAGAGATACCCGATCAAAAACAGGTTGCCTGAGATTGTCTTAAGTCATCCAGAGCTGACAGCGCGATCAGCGCCACTCAGGTATACCGTTTGCCGTCTGCGATAGAAGAAGACGCAAACAGCGAGTAGGCCGACCTGTACCGGTCCGGCAAGTAAATTCAAGAGAGTGAGCCGTCTGCCGAGCCGATCCACTTCGGCGCGGATGTCGTGTCTGACGGCACGGAGTTCGCGCCGGGAAGCGAGCAGCGCGCCCTCAAACTCCTTGAGTTTGGCAGTAATGGTTTCTGGTAGCTCTTCATAACCCACGTTCGGCATGTCCTGCGTTGCGGCGGCAATTTGTTGTTCGAGCTCTCCCACCTTTTGCGCCAAGGCAGCTTCGCGCTCCTGGGACTTTGCTTGCGCTGCCTGGAATAGCTCCGCGACCCGAGAAAAAGGGCGGTGTAGCTGTCCACGGGAACGAATGGCAAGGAGTTGCTCATCCCCTGTTGCGAACTCGAGCATATTCAACATAAGCGCCAGATTGTCATTCAGAGGCCTGACTACCGTATCCTGACCAAGAGTAGTCTTCTGAAGCGAAAAGGGATCGAACAACCAGTCTACATCCGCAATTGCAAACACCAGCGGCATACCTGTGGATTCAGATCGGTGAACGCTTGCATCGGATGATATGGGGACCGATTCAAATGCGCTCTTGAGCGACCCCTGGGTAGCGGCCGCAAGGGTCTTCTGCTGAGATTGTCCATTAAAGGACATCGCCAAATCTCGTGGCGCGAGCTGGTCAAAGTCGGCTCGCAAAGATGTGCCTGCGTTCCCAGTTGTGGTGATGAGCGCAACCGCCTTGCCCTCAAGATGAAAAGCACCAGGCTCAACGAGCAACACCTCATTCAGATTAGCTGTGATGGCGTGATGTGCAGACAGGCCCGAAGAGGTAACCCTCATCCAGTATGGGTAGTTCAGCCGCCCTTGATCCCCGTCACTGACAATGGACGCAAGCTGTACGTCGCCGACAACCGATTCGCCCTCGTAAATAATGCCGTAGCGAGAAAGCAGATCGGATATGTCGTTCACCTCCTCCGATGGGCTCGGATTGGTGACATTGTTGGCTTTCTTCACCCGACTGTAAGGATCTATCATGACGATCAGGCTCCCACCCGCCATCACAAACTGATCGATGCTGTACAACATATCCTCGTGCAGGATATCGGCCCCCATCAAAATCAGGACATCAATTTCCGGCGGTAAGGCGGTCTTAAAAAATGGCACCACCGCCACATCGTAAGCGCGCTTCAATTCGGCCATAAAAGACAGTCCTTCACGCTCCGCCAGTGCTGCAGATGACGGAAGCAAGGGACTTAGGATGGCGACCTTTGGCGTTGATTGGCGACTGAGTCCATTTAGCGCCTGGACCAGATCGTATTCCAACAGGCTTTCACGGCGGATATCGAGGTAGGGAATCCGTCCGGTCCGGCCGTTTTGCTCTACGGTCAGGCCGAGAAAAAAATTATCGCCTGACGACATTGGGATCTTGTGGATTTTCTCGGAAAGCGCCCGAAGCTCGGATTCCGAGTCAGGCTGTGGATCTATGACAACCCAGTCCAACCCTGACTCCTTCGCCATCGCCCGGATCATACTTTGCACCCGTCGGGCGTGTGACTTGATCGACGCTGGAACTGTCTCCTCTGAAGCGCTCCAATACAGCGTCAATAACGTATCTTGAGGAAGGCGCTTGAGCACCTGACGCGTTCCTTGATGCAGCGTGAACTCCTGCTCTTCGGTGAGGTCAATTTGTCCCGGTATCTTCTCTGCCAGCGGAATACCGACAAGCCACAACAACGTGACGGCGGTCAGTGCCGCAAGTCGATTCGGTTTTAGCAAACCCCTAAGACTGCCACGGCGGCGTTCCTGAATCACCCAATGTGTCACGAGCAAAGCGCCGCCTATCGTTATTACAAAATAAGCACCTGCCTGTACCGGGATCAAGCCCGCTCCAATCACCTGAGTCCAGCTCAGGGGACTGTAGACCACCAGCGATTCCCAGGCCCACTGCGGCAGCAGATCACTCACGAACCTGCCAAATACATCCCACCCGCACAACATCAGCAAGAACAGCGCTCCGGTTCCCGCAACAAAGGCCCCCACGGGTTCGCGCACAAAGGTTCCTGCAAAGAGCGTTACCGCAAAACAGACCCCCAGCAATAATGCTCCAGCAAGATAACCGGCCAACATTACGCCCATGTCCGGGTCACCAAGATATGAGACGCTGAATGCAAAGGGCAGTGTCATCAACAGCGTAAGCAGCAGCAGCAGATATCCTGCCACGAACTTGCCCATGACCACCGCAACCGGACTGACGGGCAACGAGTACATCAGCTCGATTTCACGACTCGCATGATTGTCGGTCCACGCTGCCATCGACAATGCCGGAACGAGCACCAGAGAGACCCAAGGAAGGAAGCTAAGGAGCAAGCGCGGTGTCGCTTCATCTGAGCCATAAAAGTTCGCCACCAGGAACACAAAGGACATCAGCGCTAAAAGAAATGCTGCCTGAAAAAGGTAAGTGAGCGGCGCAAAAAACAGCATGCGCAATTCGTGGCGCAGGACAGCACCCAGCCCAAAAACTAGATTTATGCTTTGCGCTGGCGTGTCTTTTTGCATTGATTTGCTTCAGACGCCCAGCGTCAACTCCCGAAATCGGGCGGCAAGGCGGCCTGACGGATCAACAAGACGATCGATTTTTGCATCCTCTACTATGACCCCCCGATCAATCACCACGGCACGATCGCAGAGTTCCTCAGCCTCCTCCAGAATGTGTGTTGACAAGACAATGGTTCGTCCGGGTTTCATCTCCCGCACAAGCGCCCTAACCAACTCCTTCTGATTGGGATCCAGTCCATCCGTCGGCTCATCAAGCACCAACACTTCGGGCTCATGCAGAATCGCCTGAGCAAGCCAGGCTCTTTGTCGCCATCCTTTTGAAAGCTCTGCCAAAGGTCGGCCCAAAACCTCGCCCAGATTGACGCGCTGGCAGGTTCGATCAATCGCGTGTCGCAGGGGTTGTCTTGAAAGACCTCTGGCCTGGCCACAGAAGGTGAGAAATTCATTAACCGTCAAACGGTCAAAACCGCTAGGTGCCTCGGGAAGATATCCCAGTCTCATTTGCGCCTCACGCCGTTGCGTCGCGACGTCATGACCACAAATCCGAACACTTCCCTGATCTGGGATCAGATATCCGCAGACCATACGCATGGTCGTGGTCTTTCCTGCTCCGTTCGGACCGAGGAATCCCACCACCGAATCTGGTTCAAGCCTTAAAGAGAGCTGACTGACCGCCTGGACGTGATGAAAAGACTTAGAGAGATTTGTGATCTCGAGCACGTTGTCTACTGCCTGGAAACCCCTGTCGGTGAAGTGTAACCCGGCGCATCCGGACTCCAATCAATAATTGGAAAGAAAACCGGCAGCGATGAATAAACCCACGCTAACCCAGGATAACGCATGCCCCAGCCGGACCACCGTCGAAAGCACGCGCACACTTTGCACTCCAGCCTTCTTGAGGGCCACGGGTCCAAGCGTTGAGATCAATGCTCCGGCAATCGCGCCGGCGATAATGATCGGACGGCTTACCAATGATTCGAACCCGTCCATGTTCCAGCGCGGCAACGAAAGAGCTAATGCTGGCGTAACCGCTATTTACGCCCTTCGGGTGTAGGCCTCTAGAAAATCGGAGCTTGTATCCGTCCCTTTGAAGCTCTTAAGCGCTTCCTCATGCAGAATCTCCATCGCATACCGTTTATATTCATACGCTTCCGGTGAACTTAGCATGTCGAGGTTTCGAGGGCGCGGCAGATCAATCTGCATCAACTCTCTGACTGACGCAGGCTTGTTGGAAAGTACCACCACACTATCCGCCAGGATGATCGCCTCTTCCAGCTCTGATGTAACGAAAACGTTGGTCCGTGATTCCTGTTCACAAAGACGCATATAAAACTCTTGCATCAACTGACGCGTCATTGCATCCAGGCCCCGGAACGGCTCATCCATAATCATGACGAGCGGCTGATTAATAAGGGCTCGAGCCAATTCGGCACGCCGCTGCATACCTCCCGATAACTGCAAAGGATACTTATCTCGAAACTCTCTCAGGCCCACGGTTTCAATCATCTTGTCCGCAGCCGCCTTGAGCTCATTCTTGGGCATGTCACCACGTAACTCGGGTCCAAAGACAACGTTTTGATAAGTGGTGAGCCACGGCATCAGCGCAGTTTCCTGGAACACCACCAGAGAGTTTTTACTCGGTCCGGTAACCGGTTTTCCATCCAGGGTGATAGTCCCCTGATCCGGCAACTCAAATCCGGCCAACAGGTTTACGATAGTGGACTTCCCACATCCCGAAGGCCCAACGATTGCGGTTAACTGATTGCGTTTAACTGTCAGACTTAGGTTTTCCACCACAGTCTCTCGGTCCCAGTCTTCCCCAAAGCCTTTCGAGACATTGTCTAGGATCATTACATCAGGCTGATTCAATTGCTATCTCCCCTTGGACTCTATATGGGTAACGCTAAGGCTCTTGCGCGCGACCACCTGTATCGACTGACACATCGGCCCGCCCATCAAAACATTCTCCGCCACGGCATCGAAATGTGGCCTATGTAGCGAATAAGGCTACTGGAGATGTAACCAGCGAGCCCAATGCTGATCATGCCGACAATAACCTGATCCATGACACCGCCCATGTAAGAGCTCCAAATAAAGAAGCCCAATCCACCGCCACTTTGCTGGCCACCACCGGAAATCATCTCAGCAGCCAGCACCACTTCCCAGGTGATACCCATCCCTACTGCAGCGCCGATGAAGATCGACGGCAGGGTACCGGGAAGGATGATCTTGCGAAAGAGATCCCACTGAGTAGCGCCCATCGATTGGGCCGCCCGAAGATATTGGATATCGATGGACCTTGCGCCCCCCAGTACGTTGATCACGATCGTGTAAAAGGCGCCAAGAAATGTCACAAACATAATCGACAGTTCGGTCGTGGGCCAAAAAATTATCGAGGCCGGTACCCATGCCAGTGGCGGGATCGGCCGCAGAATCTCGAAGGGCGGAAAAAACATACCGCGAAAATACTTATTGACAGCCATAGCCAGAGCAAACGGAATTCCCACTATCTGTGCAACGAGAAAACCAAAAAATACTCGGCCAAAACTCAAGTACCAGCTTTCCCAGTATCCAGGCTTATAGACTACTTCGCTCCAACGCATCACCACAAGTGATGGCGCGTCGATCTTTCCGATAAACGGCACCATCACGCCGAACCAGCCATGAAAGCGAAATCCAACTTCCCATAAAATCAGGAATATCACGAGCGCAAGGATACCGCGCCTTACCGTGAGATCTGACAGGATGCTTTTCAGTTTCCCGGCTTTTTTATTTTTTGATGACTGAGCCATCATGCCTCTCCGATTAGTTTTTCTATCATGCGGTTAGTAGCTTAAGCCAGTTCTCGCTCACCGGCTTCAAACGCCTTCACCGCTTCTTCATGGACGGCCTCTTTGGTTTCCTCAACCAAAACCCGGAATTCCTCTGAAGACAGTAGACGGTAGTCTCTAGGCCGGCTGATTTTGACGTCGACAATCTTTTTTGTCTTCGCCGGGCGTGTCGTCATCACCACGACCCGGTCTCCCAAAAAGATAGCCTCCTCAAGATCATGGGTAATAAAGAAGATTGTGACTTTGGTCCGATCATAGACCTCCAGCAATGCTTCATGCATGATGGACTTAGTCAAGGCATCCATCGCCCGATAAGGCTCGTCCAAAAGCAGCACTTTAGGATCATTGATCAACGCCCGCACAATCTCCGCGCGGCGTGCCATTCCGGATGAGACCTCGCCCGGATACTTGTCGGCAACCCCGTCGAGTCCCGCTTCAGCCAGCATTGTCAACGCCTTGTCTTTGGCCTCTGATTTACTCATCAGACCCTGAACCACAGGTCCATAAGCAACATTATCGACCAGGGTTTTCCAGGGGAAAAGTGCTCCATTTTGGAACACCACGACCCGGTCAGCGCCCTGGGTGGCGAGTTCCTTACCGGGCCCGCACAGCATCTCGCCGTCGAGATCGATCTGGCCTTCCGTAATCGAGTGAAAGCCAGCAATTGCATTGAGCAGCGTGGTCTTGCCGCAGCCCGACGGGCCGACAATCATGCAGACCTCTCCCGGAGCGATTTCCAGCGAGCAATCATCCAGCGCAAGAACGTCCGCGCCTCCGGGATCATAAACTTTTGTTACGTTTCGGATACTGATCGCACCCTTGCCGGAAGCGCCCATACCTGATGCAACTGCAGCTGTCGCGCTCATTTATACCCCTCCCTGTCCGAGGGCGCGCTCGCGCCACTGCATCATCCGGTTACCCGCTGCCCGCACCATCGCGGATGTTATCCACCCCACGAATCCGAGCGTTAGCATAGCCATGACCATGGTGGTGTACTTATTGACCATATACGAATCCATGATCATGTAACCCAAACCGTAGTCGCCCGAGATCATCTCGGCAGCAACCAGAGAAAACCAGGCAACGCCGATACTGATCTGCAATCCAGTAAAAATAAAAGGCAGCGCGCCCGGAACGACCACATTCAAGAACACGTGGTGCTTCTTTGAACCCAGACAGCCCGCCGCCCGGAAATAAGACTCATCAATTGACTCTACGCCGAGCATGGTGTTAAGTGCGGTCACAAAAAACGATGCGAGCGTTGCGAGGTAGATGATCGGCGTCTCAAAACCTGCAAACATGACGATCGCTAGCGGCACCCACGCAAGTATCGGTATCGGCCGAAGCGTTTCCAGTATCGGAAACGTATAGTCCTTAAACTTCTTGGACCAACCCATGAACAGCCCTAGTGGAACCCCAAGGCCAGTGGCGATAGCAAACGCAATAAAAATCCGCCTGCAACTCACCCAGATATTGATGTAGTAATCCTCGGTATACAAAGATGTGCCCCAGATGGGATCTTTGTTCAACCACTCCGTAACGACTTCGACAGGGCCGGGAACTTTAAAGAAAGGAAAGACCCTCCAGTACTCACACAACAGAAAGTACAAGAAAAGCCACAACCCAATGCCAATAAAAGCAAGGTACGGAATCGGCGTTTTTAGCGCTTTTCCAGTCTTATAAAGAAAGTGCGCTAAACCGGTTGGCGCGCGCCCAGTGACGCTTTGATTACTCATTGACTCCCTCTCTCCTCGTTCCTGATAGACATCCATGCCCTCGCACGAGTGTGCGTACTGCTTTAATGCACATTAAGTAATGATACATCGGAGTGTCGCCCGAACAAGGGCGGCATCATTTTTATATCAGAACACAATCCAGATCAAAAGTGGGCGTGAGGGCGAGCCCCCACGCCCACTTTTTAGGTTACAACGTTAACTAGCAAACTAACCGCTTGCCTTACTGGTAAGCCGAATCCGGCTGTTCGCCCACGAAACCGATAGGCGCGCTGAGTCCACGAGACGTCAGCACTTCCTTGGCAACATCATCCATGATGGCTTCGGGTCGCAATATCTCGCTGGGGACTACCTTCCTGCCATGGAGGAATCTTGTAGCAGCAGTTACCAACTGTCGAGCTGTATCGTCAAATACATAACGCAGGGTCAATTTTTCTTCGCCGCCACCAATATCTGACGCATTCTGACCGTAGAGCGATGCCCAGAGGACGCGGCGATCCATACCTTCAGTCTGGTCGTCTGCCATCTGTGATATCGCAGTCGCGTTACCAAGATCCTTCATGAACAACTGCGCGTCGAGCTCAGCTTCCAACCAGCCGCGCTGCACATCAGGCCGGTCACGGATGATTTCATAGAGCATCGCCAGGAACCCAGCGTCGCCGCCTTCAACACCGTCAAAGCTTTCGCCGGAGGCAGCGCGACGCGCCAGTCCGGACAACTGAATCTTCGAAGCCGTTGGCTCCCAGATAACCGCCGCATCCAACTTGTTGTTCTTGAAGCTTGAGGTAATCACCTCAATATTCATGTTTAGGTATTTCTTCGGTTTGATACCCGCCTGCTCAAATGCCCAACGTGCGAAACGGTCGGTGCAGGCACCGTGAGGCGCGGCAACCAGTTTGCCGTCCATCCATTTTACGGCTTCCATACCATTGGCAAATTGCGGTGCATCGTTCTTTACAAGAAAAACATTACACTGCTGGCGTGAGGTACCTAGAACCGCAATCATGCGAATATCAACTTTGTCTTGCTTGGTCGTTGAAACAATCGCCGGCATATCGCCCATGTATCCCAGATGGTTTTTCTCGCCAAGCATCTTGCCGACGATAACGGACCCCTGAAGGCCAATCTCAAACTTGACGTCTGAACCTGCTGGCAAATACTTCTTCCAAAGTTCCTGGCCGTTGATCACGACACCTGACCATGACTCCGTGTAATACGGCTGGTATCCAACCACGAGCTCGACTGCTTCTCCAGGTTTACCAAAACCTACTTCTGCAACTGCTGAATTCATTGCACCCACTGAAAGCAAGGTGGCACCTAATCCAGTAAAGAGTGCGGTTCTACTAATCTTACGCATAACTCCTCCCATTAATGAATACGAATTAAGATATATGAGAACATTGACTTGAGAGGTTATCAAGTCTCAATGTTCCTCTTCATTATCACGTCAATTCCAAGATCAGTAAAGTCACCTAGAGCAATTTACTTATACTTATCGGCTATGCTGTCATAGGCTGCCCATTTATTTACTAGTCTCCGAGTGACAGGGCATATCGGCCAACTGTCCTACGGTGAGTGGACGAATCGGCGGTCGAATTCGATAGTGGCCTATCTTATCTAATGAAACACCGTGGAATTGCGCCATTAATTGACTTACTGTTAACGCGCACTTTCGCCCCATGCAAGGGCCCATCCCGCAGCGGGTGAATGCCTTACTCTGATTGGGGCCCATGCAACCGCGTGCCGCGACCTGCCGAATCTCTCCGGCGGTGACTTCTTCGCAACGGCAAACAATGGTGTCGTCTTCCGGCAGTTGAAACTCAGCCGTCGGCGGAAACGCATGATCAAGAAAACGACGCAGCCGACGCTGACGTCTCAGCACAAACGGCTCCAATGAAACCCGTGGGGGATGTTGCGTTTTTAGATACTCATCGACCTCATGCCCAACACGCTCACCTTGCAGTACTGCGACCTGAGCGCCACCAATGCCGACGACATCACCGGCCATCGATATGCATTGACGACTAGTCATACCGGCTCCCTGAATCTCCGGTACCCAGCAGGACTGTGCCGAATCAAAACGATGCCTGATTCCGGCTGACATCGAAAGCCAGGTGTTGGGGATCACGCCATCGTGCACTAACAATAAAGAAGTAGACAAGTCATGGCGGCGACCTCGTGCCTCATAGCTAATGGAACTCAGGCGGTCATCGCCCTGCGCTCTCAGTGCATGCACCCTTTTAGTCAGGCCCATCTCACTCTTAGCGTTCCAAACCCATTGCATACCCTGCCACACTGATTGCGGACAAGCGATCAAGGCATCAAGCCCGAGCAGCCTCGCGCGCAAAGAGAGCGAAGAGCCAGTATCGAGAATTGCCTGCGGTTTAACCCCGAGATTCTTGAGCTGCCTCACGTAAAGGTAAAGCAGGGGTCCTGTGCCCGCCAAAACGACATCCTCACAAGGCAAGAGGCGGGATGACTTCAGCAGCGTCTGCGCGGCACCTACCGTCATCACACCCGGCAGAGTCCAACCCTCAAACGGTACCGGGCGTTCCATGGCACCGTTCGCGAGAATGACGTGTTTTGGGTACAGCATCCGGGCTAAACCATCCTCAATCAGTCCGATGGCCAATTCAGGTTCCTGTTCCGAAGCAATCTCCCAGACCGAAACGCCGGGCCGATACCAGGCCCCGCTTTCCCGGAAACGCCGCGTGAGCGCGTGACCTGCCGCGTATTCCTTACCCAGGGACTGTAGGTCTTCGGGTCGTTCGTCAAAGATCTTGTCGACTCCCCGATACACCTGACCACCGGGCCCGTTCTGCTCATCAAGCACCACCACATCTCTGCCGTTTTTCGCCAGTACACAGGCTGCGGCCATACCGGCCGGCCCGGCGCCGACGATTGCCACATCACATGTGTGTGAAGGCGTATTCATTGATCCGGCACCGCATCGACAACAAAACGCCGCAGCGAGAAAGGGGCGAGCAAGGCTGGGGGGTCAGCATGTTCGGCCCACTGTACAATGTCTTCAGGCATCGGACGATTCCGTTTTGTCCGGCGCTGCCTCGCATACAGAAGTCATGCCGACACACATACCTTCAGCCACTTCAGTAAGGCAGGCCTGCACCAGACCCTTCCCCTGGACTTCTACGAGACACTCGTAACAATTGCCAATCATACAAAAAGGCGCTCGTGGGGCACCACTGACCACCGCGCGCCGAAACTCAAAGATGCCCCAACCCAAAAGCGCGGCAGCGATGGTGTCGCCACGGTTTGCGGTCACCTGGCGACCCTCAAAACTGAAGGTCACCGGATCACTGAGATCAGTTCGGTTTTGAAACATTAAATCGATCTGGTGCAAAACACTGGTAGGCCGGCGGGATCGCTCCGTCGAGTACCCACTGACACACCTCCTGCGCATGAACCGCTGCGAGTGTCACGCCACTATGACAGGAAAAGGCAAATGCCCCCGGGAACTCTTCGGACTGGCTGTAAACGGGAAAACCGTCGGGCGTCATGATTCGCAAAGCGGCCCAACTGCGCTGGATGCGCAATTTTCGAAGATACGGAAACGCGGTCGTGCAACGGCGGACGATCTCCTGCAAGGTGCCGGTGTTCGTGTCAGCATCGAAACCCACATCCCGTGCCGATGGACCCAACAAAAACCCGCCCTCGTCGGTCTGGCGGACCATGTTAGTCGGGTAAGCGAGTGAAACCGCGCTGCGTTCGGTGACGACTATTTGACCCTGCTCGGGGTGAATGGGTACATCAATGCCAACCTCGGCGCCAAGGCCTACAGACCCGTGTCCCGCAGCAATAACCAGCTTCTCGCAACCCGCAACACGCCGGCCATTGCTGAACAGTTCAAACCCTCCGGGCTGTAGAGGCTGGATACGGTCAATACTGGACAAGGGCAGGTAAGACCCTCCGTTACGGTTAAAGCCCTCATGCAGGGCGCGTAACAACCGCAGGGGATTGACATGACCATCGTGCGGGCAATAAGTCGCCCCCGGCACGTGCGCCCCGATTCCGGGAAGGTGCTCAGCCAAGGTCTGGCCCTGCACCAGTTCATACTCATAACCCTCATCGCCTGCTTGGTCACGCAAGTCTTCCAACACGCCCAAATGTGCCTGCAGTTCTTCCTCATCAACTGTGACATGAAAACCACCAGGCCGGTGATAATCGACCCCAGTCCCGGTAAGGTCCATGAGTTCGTCGCTGAATGTGGACCATGCATTGGCAGACTTGAGCGACCAGCGCGCGTACTCACGCATGCCCCGCCCTTTGCCCTGAACCCAGACAAGGCCGAAATTTCCCCGGGCCGTGCGGATAGCGTTATCCCCTTCGTCAATNAGCCCCACTTTAAGCCCGTTCCGACTNAAACCGTAGGCAAAGGCCGAGCCTAAAAGGCCGCCTCCAATCACTGCGACATCAAGTGACTTCATCTTATATCTGGTCCAGTCGGTGACAAGCAGTCTGATGTGTTAATACGGAACTTGTATCAAGTTTCGCAAAGAACGCCGNGCATAGTAGACCCNCGTCCGGGCAGCGGGAGATCAATGGACAGCCTGGAGGAGAATCGACAGGCCGGGAGATGTCCCCAACAGTATTCGGCGGCATTCCCAAAATTCTGTTCTATTTCTCATGGCCGTTGATGACGCAACAGCCATCGCATTCCAAGGAGCGCCACTGCGGATCCTGCAGCGGTAGCGATAAATGCACCACCCCACCCCACGATAGATTCTGGGCCGGCACCTCCATCGAGCACCAGNCCTACCGCCAGCGGACCNAGAAAACCGCCGGANAANCCNANCACTGAGTGCGTCGCAAGCGTCGCACCCCGTTCGCCCTCCCGCGCNGCAGCCACCACACCGCCNGTCAGTGCTGCAGAGTCACTCATAATAAAGACAGAGTAAAGCCCGGCAAGCAGCAGTACAACAACAAACGGCAACGCACCAACAAACCCCAGTATTGCCCCGACGATGACGGAAAGCATCATCACAACAGAGATCGTTTCTCTTCGGTCCCGGCGTACTGAGATGTGAGCACCGATCAGGCTTGCCGGCATACCCACAAGGCTAAACAAAGCCGCGAATGCTGCAGCAGTCTCACGACTCACCGCGGCACCTGAAGCCCCTGCGGCGAAAATCAAAAAGGCGACAATCCAGGCTCTATAGGCAAACAGTTCATAAGTGTGTCCCGTGTACCCCCAAATATAGGCAACTGCCGTACGGTTTCTGAACACCGGACGAAAATCCAGCGGATGGCGATCTGAATGATTTGACGACTCAGGCTGCTTTGCCGGAACAGCGAAGCAGACAAGCACCAGACAAATAATCTGCGCCACACCAGCGAGCAAGAAAATATCGCCCCATGGCAACGCTGAGCCCGCAAGTCCTGTGAAGTAGTACGACGCCGCAGTTCCCAGGCTGAAAGCACTGAGATACCAGGGCAAAGCTTTCTGTCGATCGTCTTCCGCAAGTCTNTCATTCAGAATTTGCAGACCCGGCATATAGGTACCAGCAAGAGAAACGCCCGCGAAAAAACGAAAAACCATCGCGCTAACAAAACCGTCGGCGAACAAGCCAAAGCCGATGGAACCTACAATGCCGCAAAGCAAGCCAAAGAGATAAATTCGGCGCGCATCGACAACATCCGTCAGGCCAACGAGAAAGGGAACAGCCNCCACGTAGCCTGCGAAGTAGATGCCACCGATCCAACCCGCCTGGGTACTGCTTAAAGCCCATTCCTTACTCAACTCATTGAGCAGTACAGCAAAGTTGGCAAAACTTGCCATCGCCAGCAACTGCGCCACACACAGAATCACTAACAGTGAGATGGGCGACAGTTTCTGATGCGAATTCGACATAAGNGGCCAATTCTGACTAGGTTCAGCGAAAATAGGGGTGTCGGGCGATTNTGGCAAACACGCTTGGCACGACACCGGTAACGTGGTCAAACTAATACGCTTAAGTCACCTTAGGNCAANCGTCCCGTCGCATCATTATCTATGAGAATCAGTCGAATACGTGTTTTCCGAGCCGACCTGCCGATGCGCGAAGGCAGTTATAGCTGGTCAACCCAGTCACACACCGCATTTGATACGACCATCGTTCTGATCGATNCNGACGCAGGCATCACCGGTGTCGGAGAGTGCTGTCCATTGGGGCCNACCTACCTGCCCGCTTATGCCNACGGCGTACGAGCTGGGATCTCACAACTCGCACCCCATCTGATTGGTCACGATCCGACGCAACTNGACCTTATTAACNCCGTGATGGACACCCAGTTGAAGGGGCATCCCTACGTCAAGTCTGCGATCGATATGGCCTGCTGGGATCTACTAGGCAAGGCAGCAGGCCTGCCGCTTTATATTTTGCTGGGTGGCAAACTCCAGGAGAAAGTGAGGTTATATAAAGTCGTTACACGAGCTGACCCCTCTGCGATGGCAGCCCGCATACCCGAGTATCGCGATCAGGGCTTTCGGCAGTTCCAGGTGAAAGTCGGCGAAGACCCAGCGACCGATATCATCCGGATTCACCGGGTNGCGCAGGAAATGGAGGCCGGTGAGGTGCTGAATGCNGATGCCAACACGGGATGGAAGCAACACGAAGCACTTCAGGTGGCGGATGCGATCGCTGACCTTGGCAAACAGACTGGGATCCGGCTGACTTTTGAACAGCCGTGTCTTTCCTATCACGAGTGTCTCGCCGTGCGGAAACACACACATCTACCTTTTGTTCTCGACGAATGTATAGACAGTATCGGGGCTTTGCTGCAGGGATATCACGATCACGCCATGGATATGATCAACCTCAAGATAAGCCGTTTTGGTGGACTGACCCGTGCCCGCCAAGTCCGCGATCTGTGTGTCTCACTGGGACTGCCAATGAATGTGGAAGACAGTTGGGGCGGGGAAATCACNACCGCCGCCATCGCGCATCTCGCACACTCAACACCGTCCGCGTTTCAGTTCCAATCTTCAGCTTTTCATGAATATGCAACGACCCAGATCGCGACCGGTGCTCCGGTGGTTGATAACGGCACCATGNCAGCATCTGATGCACCAGGCCTGGGCGTTGAGCCCATTCTCGATGCGCTTGAACTTACCGCTGAGTTTGCCTAAACGATCGATCAATTTTTTGGAGGCACTATGAAAGANAGCCAATGCTTCTCGGGAGTAATTCCCGCCCTGATGACCCCCTGCACCGAGCATGGAGATCCTGATCTTGACCTGCTTGTCCGAAAAGCCGGTGACTTGATGGATGCTGGTATGACGAGTGTCGTTTACTGCGGCTCCATGGGTGACTGGCCGCTCTTGAGTGACCACCAGCGACAGGCCGGTGTCGCCCGGCTTGTCGCNGAGGGCATTCCTGTAGTGGTNGGCACCGGAGCCCAAAACTCCGCCCTGGCCGCAGCCCATGCCGCGCACGCCCAGGAGGTCGGNGCCGCTGGNCTCATGGTCATTCCGCGAGTTTTATCACGTGGCACAAGTACAGCAGCGCAGCGTGCACATTTCTCGGCAATCTTAAGGTCTGCCCCCGAGCTTCCTGCCGTCATCTACAACAGCCCTTACTACGGTTTTGAGACGAAAGCTGATTTGTTTTTCGATTTACANCGTGAGTACGAAAATTTAATCGGCTTTAAGGAGTTTGGCGGGCGANATTCGCTGAGTTATGCCGCGGAACACATCACNNGTGGTGATGAAAATCTAAAGTTGCTCGTTGGCGTTGATACTCAGGTGTTTCATGGATATGTTAACTGCGGCGCCGTCGGTGCAATCACTGGTATTGGAAACGTATTGCCCGTCGAGGTATTGCATTTAGAGNGCTTATGCAAAAAAGCAGCGAGTGGTGATACCCAGGCGCGTACCCGCGCTTTGGAACTTGACGAGGCAATGATGACCTTATCGATCTTCGACGAGGGGCCAGATCTGGTGCTGTATTTCAAATATCTTNTGACGATACGCGGTGATAAGGGCTTTGAGTATCACTTCAATACTGAAGACCACTTANGCGCAAGTCAGGCAGGATTTGCAAGCCAGCAACTCGAGATATTTCTTTCCTGGTGGAACAACTGGGATGGAAAATCAGACTAAGCAGGACAAGAGAGTAAAACTCAATATGAAAGATCAGTATCAGGTTATCGTAATCGGCGGCGGCGTGGTCGGCAGTTCTGTGCTCTACCACCTGGCCAAGTTCGGNTGGACAGATGTCTGCCTGNTGGAGCGTTCCGTACTGACGGCCGGTTCATCCTGGCATGCNGCCGGNGGGGTGCACGCGCTGAATGCAGACCCGAATATGGCTGCCCTACAGGCCTATACGATCGACCTATTATCCGAGATCCAGACCGAATCCGGCCAGGATATCGGCCTTAGCATGACAGGAGGCATCACAGTCGCCTCGGCGCCGGCACGTTGGGAATGGCTGCAGTCGGCGTATCGAATCTTTCAGACAATCGGTATCGAAGACTGCTACCTGATGACGCCTCAGGATATCAAGGACAAATGTCCCATTATGGACATCAGCGGCGTCCTTGGCGGACTCTGGTGCGACCGGGAGGGCTATGTCGACACCACCGGAACCGTGCATGCTTATGCCGGGGCTGCCAAAAAACGTGGGGCGACCGTAATCGAACACACCAAGGTGGAGGAGCTTCGCCAGCGCANTGACNNAAGTTGGGAGGTCATCACCGACAAGGGAGAATTTCACGCTGAACATATCGTCAACGCGGGTGGGCTGTGGGCCAAGCAGGTCGGTCGTATGGTCGGTCTGGATCTGCCATTGTCACCGCTCGAGCATCATTATTTGCTGACCGACACGATTCCTGAGGTCGCTGCGCTGGNTGCTGAACTACCGATGACCGTCGATCTCGAAGGCTTCACCTATATGCGCCAGTACCAGAAGGGAATTCTGGTCGGAATCTACGAGATCAACCACAAGCACTGGAATATGGACGGCGCACCGTGGGATTACGGAATAGAGCTGATTCAGGAGGATATCGACCGAATCTCGGATGAACTGGAGATGGCGTTCTCCCGATATCCCGTGCTGACCGAGGTCGGAATCAAGGACTGGGTGAATGGTGCCTTTACTTTTTCCCCGGACGGCAATCCTCTTGTTGGGCCAGTCAGTACCGTACCGAATTACTGGCTTGCCTGCGGTGTCATGGCAGGATTTCTACAGGGCGGCGGCGTGGGCAAAACCCTTGCCGAGTGGATGATCCACGGCGAAACCGAGGCAGATGCCTGGCCAATGGATATTGCCCGCTACGGAGAATTCACCTCTAACCGAGAGTACATTCGCCAGACCACCGGTCAGTTCTATTCGCGCCGTTTTGTGATGACCTACCCCAATGAACAACTGCCTGCGGGGCGCCCCTTTCGAAAATCACCGGCCTGGTCCGCCATGGACGCCGCCGGTGCGCAGTGGGGATGTAGTTGGGGCCTTGAAGTACCGTTGATGTTCGCCGAACAAGGCTTTGCTGAAACGCCTACCCTGCGACGCTCAAACGCCTTCGAACTCGTGGCGCAGGAGTGCGCCGCCGTCCGCGAGGGAGTCGGCCTACTGGATATCAGCGGCTTCTCACGATTCGAGGTAACCGGGCC
>NHDO01000080.1 GCA_002171735.1 Proteobacteria bacterium TMED61
AAGATCCTCGCCTTTTTCCAGGATATCGTCCCACAGTCGCGCATGAAATTCGGGGCGGACCCAAAATTCGTAACCGAGGTCTCCTGTGAAACTGACTCGTCCCACCAAAGCAGGAATCATGCCGAGCGACATCTGGCGAAAGTCCATGAACCGGAACGCCTCCGCTGAGACGTCATCGTCGGTGAGTCGGCTGAGGAGTTCGCGGGCTTTGAGGCCGGCGATGGAGAGTCCCAGCAGCCCCATGCCGTGAGCCTGCACTTTGACCCCGGCATCGGCGGGAAGATGCGCTTCAAACCAGCGCATATGATATTGCTCGCCCATGCCTGAGCCGAAAATGAAGAACCTGCGATCATCCAGCCTTCCCACCGTAAAGTCGCCAATCAGTTTTCCTTCTTGATTCAGCATCGGGGATAGTGCCAGACGGCCTTGGCGCGGCAGCGTGTTGGCCAGGATGTGATCCAGCCACGATTCGGCTCGGGCGCCGGTGACTTCGTACTTGGCAAACGAGGAGATGTCACACACCCCGACGCCGGTTCGGACGGTTTGGCATTCCTGCTTGATCGACCCAAACGCGTTNGAGCGCATNAAGGTGACGTTTTCCACNGGCTCGGTACCGGCCGGGGCGTACCACAGTGCCTGCTCCATGCCGTAGGAGACGCCAAAGACGGCATTCAATGCTTTCTGTTTTTCGTAAATCGGTGTGGTGCGAAGCGGACGCGCTGCAGGCAGCTCTTCATTGGGGAATGTGACCTGGAAACGTCTGGAATAGTTCTCCCGGACTTTGGCGTTGGTATACGCCATTGTGGTCCAGTCGCCAAATCGGGAGACATCCATTCCCCAGATATCGAAACCCGGATCCCCATGCACCATCCAGTTAGACAATGCGAGCCCGACACCGCCGCCCTGACTGAAACCGGCCATCACCCCGCAGGCGCACCAGTAATTGCGAAGTCCCCGCACCGGCCCGATCAGCGGGTTTCCATCCGGGGCAAAAGTGAAAGGCCCGTTGATAATTTGTTTGATTCCGGTATGTTCAAACGCCGGAAAATGCCGGAAGCCGACCTCGAGCGACGGCGCAATCCGGTCAAGGTCTTCCTGCAGAAGTTCGTGGCCGAAATCCCAGGGAGTCTCCCGCGGACTCCAGGGNACTCCAGCTTTTTCATAGGTACCCATGAGCATGCCTTTGCGCTCCTGGCGCAGATAAAGCTCGCCGTCCGGATCAACAATATGCAGGACTTCCTTGCCNGTCGTCTGGTTGATTTCCTCAACCTCCGGCATATCTTCGGTAATGAGGTACATGTGCTCCATGGCGAGCACAGGAAGTTCCAGCCCCACCATACGACCGACTTCCCNGGCCCAGAGTCCGGCGGCATTAACAACATGTTCCGCTTCGATCGTACCCTGCTCGGTAATCACCAACCAGCCNCCCTCGGNTGTCGGCTGCAGTTCAGTGACCCGGTTACGAAGATACACTTCAGCGCCTTGCACTCTCGCCGCCTTGGCGAATGCATGCGTGACGTCTGATGGCGACAGGTGACCGTGCATGGGCGTGTAAAGGGCGCCCAGAAATTCGTTGGGGTTGATGAGTGGGAGAATCTTTTCAGCCTCGGNGGGGGTGAGAAGTTCCGTATCAATACCGAGCAGTTTCTCTTGTGACTGCATAACCTTGAGCAGTTCCATCCGTTCAGGGGTTGCCGCCAGAAAGACACCTCCGGTGAGATGAAAACCCGTCTCCTGACCAGAGACCTCCTCAATCTCTTTATAAAGATCGATGGTATAGGACTGCAACTTTGCAACCTGCGGGTCACTGTTGAGGGTGTGACACCCTCCGGCTGCGTGCCAGGTGGATCCCGATGTCAGCTCCGAACGTTCGATCAGAACTACATCTTTCCAGCCGGCTTTGGTGAGGTGATAGAGAATGGATACCCCGACGACTCCACCCCCAATGACGACNACCTGTGCATGTGATTTCATAAGTCCCCCGGCTTCTCAAGAAGGTCCAAGCATGGAAGGGGTAATCTTAAGTCTTATCTTCAGTGCCGGGGAGGCCCGCGCCGGCCCGCAACCACAGATGTCGCCTTTGCGTCAGAAGAGGCCCGGGTTAAGGGGCGAGGCAGAGGTCATTCCGCCGTCTACGACAAAGCACTGTCCGGTGGCAAAGGCGGCGTCATCCGACGCCAGCCAGACGGCCATGGCCGCGATGTCTTGTGGCTGACCGAACCGTCCTGCCGGATGGCGTGCCAGCGCATCTGTTTTTGCNAGGTCGGGATCGTCGGCGGCGGCGAAAGCNGCGTCAGCCATCCCCGTCATNATCCAGCCGGGGCAGATGGCGTTGCAGCGGATCTTNGGGCCGTGGTCTACAGCGATTGACCGGGTCAGTCCGTGAACGAAGGCCTTGGAGGCGTTATAAAGCGCGAGACCCGGGTCCGCCACNTTTCCTGAAATCGAACCGATATTGATGATCACCCCACCGCGCTTCATGATAGGAATCATCGCCCGGCAGGCCATGAACACCCCNTTGGCATTGACCCCCATCAGGGNATCCCAATCNTCGTNGNTAGTATCGAGAATGGTCTTTTCGATCTGGATACCGGCGTTATTNACCAGAATATCCAGACCGCCAAAGCGGTCTAACATCTCAATGCGCAATTCCTCGATATCATTTGCCGAGGCCATGTCGGTCTGACGCCAGCCAAGCGTTGGCGGCAGATCCTGCGGTCGTTCACCGCGCCCGCAGGTCGCCACGTCTGCCCCCTCAGCCATGAAGGCGTCCACGATGGCGCGTCCGATCCCTTGCCGTCCACCGGTGATGAGTGCCGCGCGGCCATTAAGCCGGCTCATAAAGGGCGCCTCCAAAAAGCGTAGCGGGCATGATGGGCTAACGGCGCCTGGAGCAAAGCGGGTTCCGTCGTCATCTCCTTAAAACTTCACCTGACTTACACCCTTCAGTGCAAGGCGCCGGCGGGCNTCATCAGGTGNGGCAATCGTCATGCCGAGCGATTCAATGATCCCTCGAATCTTCTCAACTTGCTGGGCATTTGAAGTCGCGAGTTCTCCTTTGCCGATGTAGAGGCTGTCTTCAAGGCCGACCCGGACGTTGCCTCCGCGCAGACCCGCCTGGGTGGCGAAAGGCATCTGGTGTCGGCCCGCCGCCAGCACCGACCACTCGAAGTCATCGCCGAAGAGTTTGACCGCGGTGTTGTACATATGGGTAAGGTTGTCGGGGTCCGCCCCAGCGCCGCCCAGAATACCGAAGATCAATTGGATAAAAAAGGGTGGCTTGACCAGGCCCGCATCTACCACATNGGCAAGGTTGTAAAGATGGCCGAGGTCATAGCACTCAAACTCAAAGCGGGTGCCGTGGCCGTCGCCGAGTTCTTGGAGTGCGTATTCGATAGTCTTGAAGGTATTGGGAAAGATAAAGTCCTTGGTAGAGGCGAGGAAGTCATGCTCCCAGTCATATTTCCATTCGGTGTACTTGTCTGCCAGCGGGAAAATACCGAAATTTATTGAGCCCATATTGAGAGAAGCCATTTCCGGACTCGCTGTGAGCGCTGCTGCCAGACGTTCTTCAATAGTCATCCCCATGCCGCCGCCGGTCGAGATGTTGATCACTGCATTGCACTGCGCCTTGATGACCGGCAGAAATTCCAGGAAGGTCTCGGGCCGGTAGTCCGGTCGTCCATTTTCAGGGTTGCGCGCGTGCAGATGAATGACGGCGGCACCAGCCTGNGCTGCGCCAATGGCAGCCTCGGCAATCTCGGCCGGTGTGATGGGTAGATACGGCGACATGGTGGGGGTGTGAATACTGCCCGTCGCGGCGCAGGTGATAATGACTGGTCGGCTCATACGTAGCGTCTCTTTTTGAAGAATAGTCCGGGCTACAGGCGCATCTGCTGTACCTGTGCAGACAGACCGCCATCGATCACCCACAATTGCCCGGAAGCATAACGCGCTTCGTCGCCCGCAAGCCAGTTCACGAGGTTGGCAATATCCTCGGGTTGACCGTAGCTTCGGAGGGGATGCACATCCCGTACGGCCTGTTTCAGGGACTCGATGTCACCCGATTCGCCGAAGAAACTCTGTAGCATCGGCGTATCGACATACCCGGGACACACAGCGTTGACGCGAATGCCTTCGGGCCCATAATCGCAGGCCATGGCCCGGGTCAGCGCATGCACCGCGCCTTTGGTGGCGCAGTAGACGGCAAGAGAAGGGTCCGCAATGAACCCATCGTAGGATCCAAAGTTGATGATCGAGCCTGCGCCGGCCTTGCGCATCAGTGGTAACGCGTATTTGCTAGTCAGGAAAGTGCCGTTGACGTTAACGGAGAAGCTGTGGTTCCACTCCTCGAGCGTGGTGTCCTCGATGGTTTTTTCCATCTCGATCCCGGCGGTATTTACCAGGATATCGAGCCGGTTGTGATCTTTCTCCACTTGGGCCATCACGGCTTTGGCATCGCTTTCAGCGCCGACGTCCTGGTGCAGCACGTGGATGTTCGGCTCGGGAAAATCAAATGAGGTAACGTCGGTCGCATAGACGACAGCGCCTTCGGCATGAAAGCGCTGACAGATAGCGCGTCCGATTCCGCCGCAGCCACCGGTGACCAGGGCGATCCGCCCCTGGAGGTAATCCGGGGGCACGGCACTCACGACTGAATGGCTCCCCGGTAGGCATCCAGTACCAGGCCGTGAAAATGGTGGACAGCATGTTCGCTCAAGCCGCTGCCGTCCGGATCGACCAGATAACGACCCTGGTTAAATGCTGGGGTCTGCATACCTCGTTGAACGCTTTCCACAAGGCCAATATCTTCAGGCTGCAGCACCTCATCAATGAACCGGATGGCGTCCGACTCAGATTCGTTAGGAGTGTCGGTCTCAAAGAAAAAATCGAATACTTCGTAAGTCTGCTCAGGACCGTCAGGATAAAAGCGCCAGACCATGAAGTTGCCGCGTCCCGGATAGCGCATCAGCGTAGTGTTCGGCCACAGGTACCAGACGGCGTGGTCGGTAACGCTGGCACTGTCGACGCCATAGGCTTGGTTGTCCCCGCGGCCCGCTTTGGCCATATGACTGGAGTAGATGCCATGGGTTTTGACCTTGTAAGTATCCATTTCGACCAGGGTGCAAAAGTCCCGGTGGGCAACCGGACAGTGGTAGCACTCGAGAAAGTTATCCACCACGGCTTTCCAGTTGGCCTTGATCCGGTAGGTCAGGGTATGCGCATAGGTCAGGTTGGCAAGATCAGGGGCGTAGGACATGATCTCGTCTGACAGAGACTCGCTTTGTTCGGTCAGCGCGGGCGCCTCCGGATCAAGGTTGACGAATACCAGATGGCAGAAGGTCTCGACCCTGACCCCATCGAGGCGTATTTTTTTGGTATCAAAATTTGCTATCAGCTCCGAGCGACGGGCACTGCTTAGACGGCCATCCAGGCCATAAACCCAGGCGTGATAGGGGCAGGCAATGGCATTTATTTTGCCGCTGCCCTGCAGGAGTTCATGGCCACGATGCTTGCAGACGTTATAAAAGGCCCGCAGCTCGCCATCTTTGCCTCTACAGGCGAATATGCTTTGTCCCTCGATCTGGGTTGCGACATAACTGCCGGGCTGGGCAAGCTTTTCCTCATGACATAGAAACTGCCAACTCTTGTGGAATATCTGCTGGCGCTCGAGATCACGAAAGCCCGGGTCTTGGTAGCAGTCCGCATGTAGCGAATGTGAGCGTGAGGCGATGGCGTCGAATCCCCGGCTGATGCGGTTAAAGGTGGGGGTATCGATTGTTTGAGCTCCCATGGTGTTTCTCCATCTGCCAAAAGCGTCGCAACGTGAATACCCAATCTACACTAGGGAATTACCCAAAGGCGAGGCCTTGTCGCCCATAGGATTATGCGATTCGCGTAAGAATCCAGCTGAGACGGCATTTCATGCGAACTTAAGCCTGTCTTCGAAAACGGCGATAAAATCGTACCCTATGAAAGAACTCCTTGAAAATAACAAACGCTGGGCCGCGAAGATCACGGAAGATGACCCCGAATTCTTTGAGAAACTCTCGCATCAGCAGAGTCCTGAATACCTCTGGATTGGATGCTCGGATAGCCGGGTTCCTTCCAACCAGATTGTGGGCCTGCTGCCCGGTGAAATTTTTGTGCATCGCAACGTCGCCAATCTGGTCATCCATACCGACCTCAACTGCCTCTCCGTCATTCAGTATGCAGTGGAGGTGCTCCAGGTTCGCCACATTATTGTGTGCGGGCACTATGGCTGCGGCGGTGTGGAGACAGCGATCAACGAACGCCCCAGCGGTCTAATTGATAACTGGCTGTTGCATATCAAAGATCTATACCATCGAAATCTGTCAAAGTTTGCTGATTGCACCGATCAGAAAACCCGTGTTAACCGTCTTTGCGAGATGAACGTGATCGAGCAGGTCAATAACGTCTGCCATACCAGCACGGTGCAGGGTGCCTGGGAGCGGGGCCAGACCTTAGAGGTGCATGGATGGATCTACGGCATAACCGACGGGCTGATAAGAGACCTCGAAGTCACCTTCGATGCTCCGGACCAAGTGCCGGATGTTTACCGCTGATCCTCGGCTTTAACTGTGGTTCAGTGCATCAGAATCAGGATACGCGAACTCTCCAATGACTGAACTGGTGATTACTGGTGGTTGTCTTTGCGGCCGCGTGCGATACGAGCTCAGTGGACCTCCACTCGATATGGGGACATGCCATTGTCGCAATTGCCAGAGATGGTCGGGCAGTCCTTTTCATTCCGCCGTCGCGTTCGCGCTGAACGATCTGAGGTTTACCCGCAGCCCGCCGGTCTGGTATGAGTCCTCTTCCATTATGGAGCGCAGTTTCTGTTCCAGCTGCGGCAGTCCGCTGGCATTTCGTTATCTTGTTTCGATTGAGGATCTTACGATGGCAAACCCGGAGACGGTATGGATATCCGTGGGCTCTTTGGACGAGCCCGAGATAAGGCGGCCCGACTGGCACTTCGGCGTGGAGGGGCAGCTTTCGTGGGTAAAGTTTGATGACGGGTTGCCCCGTACCCGATGCGATGAGAGCCTTGGGCTCACAAAGGCTTATGCCTCTCAGGGTGCCGATCAGCCGACACCCTGATCCGATGTTGTCATGAGCCACCAGCGCGACCCCCGATACGATATCCTGTTCGAGCCTGTGAAAATTGGCCCGGTTACGGCGCCAAACAGGTTTTACCAGGTCCCTCACTGCAACGGCATGGGGCGTATGTTCCCTGACAGCATGATCGCCATGCGCGGCATGAAAGCGGAGGGCGGTTGGGGAATCGTCACTACCGAACAATGCGACTTCCACCCAACCGGCGATGTGCAGCCTTTCACCGAAACCAGTATGTGGGATGATGGTGATGTCCCCTACCTGGCGGCTATGGTGGATGCTGTGCATGAGCACGGCGCTCTTGCAGGTATCGAGCTTGTGCATAACGGTCAGGACAGCGGTTGTCTTTACTCTCGAGAGGTTCCTATCGGCCCTGAACATCGGCCAGTGACATGGCATCAGCACCCGATACAGGCACGCGCGATGAGCCGGGATGATATCCGCGACTATCGCCGCTGGCATCGTAAGGCTGCGCTTCGGGCTCGCGAGGCCGGTTTCGACATGGTCGTGGTTTATGCCGGACATAACGGCACTGTGCCCAGTCATTTTCTCTCTCGGCAAAGCAACCAACGCAGCGATGAATACGGTGGCTCTCTGGAGAATCGGCTGCGTCTCTACCGCGAACTCATCGAGGAGACAAAAGACGCGGTTGGCGACGCCATGGGGGTGGTGGCCCGTTTTGCGGTCGATGAAATGATGGGTGAGGGCGGACTGGAATGGGGCAGCGAAGGTAAGGACGCGATCGAAATGCTCGCCGAATTACCCGACATGTGGGATGTGAACGTCAGCGACTGGGAAAATGATTCGATGAGTTCGCGCTTTGCGCCAGAAGGTTACCAGGAAGAATATATCTCCTTCGTTAAATCAGTCACCAGTAAACCGGTTTCTGCGGTCGGCCGTTACACCTCTCCCGATACCATGGTCTCGGCTCTTCGCCGTGGTTTGGTGGATATTATTGGTGCGGCACGCCCATCCATTGCTGACCCTTTTCTGCCTGCCAAGATCCGAGAAGGCCGGCCGGAAGATATCCGCGAATGTATTGGCTGTAACGTCTGCGCTGCCTGGAATAATCTCTCGGCGCCTAGCCGGTGCACACAAAATCCTACCATGGGGGAGGAGTGGCGCAAGGGATGGCACCCAGAAAAGATCGAGTCAAAAGAATCAGAGTCGACCATTCTCATCGTCGGGGCGGGTCCGGCCGGCCTCGAAGCCGCGCACGGATTGGGCAAACGTGGCTATCAGGTAACACTGGCTGAAGCCAGGGGTGAAGTGGGCGGGCGTGTTACCCGCGAAAGCCGTTTACCGAAACTCAACGAATGGGCGAGAGTCCGTGATTATCGTCTGGGTCAGATCCAGCGCATGTCCAACGTAGAGATTTATCTCGAAAGTGAAATGGATGCTGAGCGAATTCAGGAATTCGGTGCGGATGCGGTTGCACTGGCGACCGGCGCGCTATGGCGCAATGACGGCGTCGGCAGAAGCATCAGGTTTCCTGTGCCAGGCTGCAAAGTTTTGACACCCGACGACATTATGGATGACAAGCGCCCCGATACGCCAGGCAGTGCGGTCACCATTTACGATGACGATCATTACTATATGGCCAGTGTGATTGCGGAACTACTTTCCAGCGAAGGTTACCGGGTCACGCTAGCGACGGAGGGTATGTGTGTTGCAAGTTGGACCGAGTACACCTTGGAACAACGGCACATTGAAAAGCGGTTACTGAGTGTCGGCGTTCAGATTCTTGTACGTCATCAGTTGGCTGAAGTCGGCGAGGGGTGGTTGCGGTTGACCAATACATTGACTGGGGAGGTCAGTGATCATGAAGGCAGCGTTGTTTCAGTGACGGCACGACTACCGCGAGACGAACTTTTTAAGACGCTGAAAGGAAAAATACCGGTGCGGCGTATCGGTGACTGCTTCGGTCCATCTATCATTGCAGCAGCGGTCTATGAGGGTCACCGTTATGCCCGCGAATTTGATACAGAAATCGATCCTGATGGAGTGCCATTCAAAAGAACCCGGTACAAAATTCAGCATTGACTGCAAAGGCTCAGCTTTTCTGATCTAGCGATCTTGATTCAGGTAATTCCAGTCGTTATTCAGGGCGCAAATTAAAAACTCAGGCGCCGTGTTTTGTATATTTAGACTGTTTCCAGGCATTTGCGGCCACAAGACATTTAAACGAAGGGATAGCTATGAGTGCGACAGAAGAGCTCGAATATGACGAGAGCATGATTTCCCTGCTGGAAGCCGTGTGGGGCGAGGGCTTTATGTCACCCGGTGGTGCGGATGAAGTGGACCGGGTACTGGGCAACAAGGACCTGAGCGGGTCCAGGGTGCTCGATATTGGTTGCGGAATTGGTGGTGCGGCGGTTCACATTGCGCTCACCAGGCAGCCGAACAGGATAACTGGTATCGATATCGAAGAGAATCTGGTAGACCGGGCAACGAACCTTGCCGAAAGAAACAACGTAACGGCTATTTGCGACTTTCAACGAGTTGAACCTGGCCCCCTGCCTTTTGAGCCAGGAAGCTTCGATATCGTCTTCAGTAAAGACTCGATTATTCACATTGCCGACAAGTCCGGCCTGGCAAACGATGTCCACCAACTGCTGTCTCCCGGGGGCTGGTTTCTCGCTAGTGACTGGTTGTGCGGCTACGAGGGGGAGCCCTCGGCCCAGATGAAGGCCTATATCAATGCGGAAGGGCTGGATTTTGGACTGGCTGCGCCAGAGGTTTATCAGAAGGCTTTGGAAGCAGCGGGCTTTATTGATATTGAGCTCGAAGAGCGAAACACGTGGTACCGGACCCAGGCCCGGGCAGAGCGCGATAATTTGGCGGGCCCGCTATATGACGAACTGCTTGGACAGGTTGGCGAAGATTTTCTGATCCGGGAAATCGATGTGTGGGACAAAATGATCGTTGTCCTCGATAGCGGGGAACATCGACCCACACTTCTGCGTGCGCGAAAAAGAAAGTGATCTTTTGCCCCCGATAGTGATTAGTCGTTGATCACCGCAAGGAAACTGTCGCCATAGTTTTCCAGCTTCGCAGGGCCTACACCAGATAAATTCAAAAACTCGTCTCTATTGNCTGGTTTTCNTTCGACCATTTGGTACAGAACCGTATCTGGAAAGATTACGAAGGCCGGAACGCCCTGATCCTGGGCCAGTGATAATCTTTTTTTCTTTAGTCGAGCCAATAGTTCGGCATCCTCTCCACTATAGATATGTGCTGGAATGCTNTTTTTTAAGCTGTGGCTAGATTTGCTTTTCGTTGCCGGTTCCAACGGTTGCTTGAATTGGAACTCGATCTCTCCTTTCAAAAGCATGAACCCGCTTTTTGAGATTTCCAGGCCCCCGAATTTCTTAATGTTCAAAGTGGCGTGACCGGCGGCTATCAGTTGTCTAATGAAGCCCTGCAAATAAGGTTTCGAGTACCCGGAACCGGCACCGAACGTTTTAATCTGGTCGTGGTTTCGTTCCAAAATCCTCTCTGATCGAGAACCTCGCAACACATCGATGATGTGCGCAGCACCAAACGATTGCCCCGTTCTATAGATGGCAGACAGGCTCATTTGAGCCAGTTCGGTGCCATCAACCAACGCAGGCGGGCTTATGCAATTGTCACAGTTATCACAGGGTCCAATCTGTTCGTCAAAGTAGTGGAGTAACGCGATTCGTCTGCACGATGAAGCTTCGCAATATCCCAATAGGGAGTCCAGTCGCTTGTGCTCCCTCAGTTTGTGGTGCTGATCTTCCCCATCTTCTTCGATAAATCGGCGTCTTTGAAACAAATCATCCAAGCCGTAAATCAACAGTGTTTCAGCGGGTTTCCCATCTCGTCCAGCCCGACCTATCTCCTGATAGTAGGCTTCCATGCTTCCTGGGAGGTTGGCGTGCGCTACAAATCGTATGTCTGGTTTATCTATACCCATTCCAAACGCGACGGTGGCTGTCATGACAGCGTGGGGCTCCGTCATGAACCGGTCCTGGTGTTTACTCCGGGTCTCACTGTCTAGTCCGGCATGATAGGCAATAGCGTTGTAGCCCTTAGTGCGAAGGAGCTCGGCGGCTTCTTCCGTTTGTTTCCGTGATAGACAGTAAACAATGCCTGAAGATTTTTTTTTGTCTTCGAGAAATTCCAGAAGTTGAGTTTTCCAATTCAGCTTGGCCTTAACAGTCAGGCGCAGGTTCGGNCTATCGAATCCCTGTACGAACCTTATGCAATTGTTATTGGTGAGTTTCTGAATGATGTCTTGTTGTGTCGCAGCATCTGCAGTCGCCGTAAATGCCGCGATCACCGATTGGGGAAAAAGCCCGTTAAGTTTGGACAGGGCTTCATAATCAGGACGGAAGTTAGCGCCCCACTTAGAAATACAGTGAGCTTCGTCAATCACGAACATTCCGGTTTCAACACTTTGCAATGCATTCAGCATTTTTTGNCTCATCAACATCTCTGGAGACATATAGAGCAGAAAAGGTTGACGNGANTTAAANTGATTCCAGGCTTCACTGTTGTCTTNATGAGTGCGATTGGAATGGATGCGATCGGCCGGAACACCTATATCCTGAAGAGCGGCAACCTGATCATCCATCAGCGCCANAAGGGGTGATACGACGATTGTTCGCTCGTTCAGGACAAGCGGAGGAACNTGGTAGCACAACGATTTGCCCGAGCCCGTCGGCATGACAGCGAGTACATGGGACTTGTCCAGCAGGTGGTCAATAATCTCCTTTTGACCGGGNCTGAACGAGTCAAATCCGAAGATTGAGTGCAGTAGCNTGTCGGGTCCAGTCGATTTTTCACCAGCCATAGCAGTACTTATGATTGTTGTCCCAATATAGTCCGTGCCTTTTCCAGGTAATCGATCACTTCCTTAAATACGAACAAACGGCCTATTTAACTCGTTGCCTGAATAATGCTCGACAACTGGCAAGACAAACCCTCCGAGCGGAGTATTTGGCGCAGGTTAATATACTCTGGCCTTGGTTAAACGAAGAAGTAACTATCTTTTAGGCACAAGGTGATCACTTGAACNGCCATCGCGCTGCATAGAAACACCTAAAGTTCAGTTGCTGGAAGAGGGGACTTGCCGAGGATCATATCGGAACCCTTTTCAGCAATCATTAATGTTGACGCATGAGTGTTGCCTGACGGAATGTTTGGCATTACNGATGCGTCCACCACCCGTAATGCCTGAATGCCGTGCACTTTCAGCTCAGAGTCGACGACCGCTGTCGGATCGGAAACGGGCGCCATCCTGCAGGTTCCGACAGGATGATAGCCCGTGCCCACACTCTGGCGCATGTAGTCATACCATTCATCATCAGTGTTTACATCTCTGCCAGGCTGATCCTCACTTTCAAAGAAATCAGAAAATGCTCGGGCCGAGAGAATATCTCTGGAAAGCCTCGCCGCGGCGAGGAGCACTTCCCGATCGGTCGGTTCCTGCAGATAGTTAGGTTGGATTCGCGGAGGGTCAAGAGCGTCTCTGGAGCAGATCTGGACCACGCCTTTGCTCTTTGGAACATGTTGCCACGGTGCNCACGTCACGCCNGGATAGTCGTTTAGCNGCATATCCCGGTTGGCATCATAGCTGGCTGGAGCGTANGCGATCTGAATGTCGTTGTCNGTGAGGTCTGGGCGGGATTTCCAGGATACATAACAAAGACTTGGTTGCAAGGCCAGNAGGCCCCGCCGGCCAAAAACATATTTCAAGACCTCCATGCAAAGCGGGATACCCCGGCTTCGTTCATTCAGAGATTTGATGTNNNTNACTCTGGCNCTTACNGGTATATAGCAGTGGTCGCGGAGGTTCTGCCCGACTCCNGGNAGATGATGGACGACAGGTATNGCTAAATCGTTCAGGGNTTCAGAAGACCCAACGCCGGAGAGCTGAAGAAGTTGGGGTGTATTGAACACCCCACCGCAGAGTATTATTTCCCGAGTTGCCTCCACTTTGAATTGTCGACCACCGCGGTGGTAGCACAGTCCCTTTGCCCGTCCGTTATCAAAAAGGATCTTCGTTGCGAGCGCATTTACTCGAAGGTCGATGTTGCCGGCGGTCAACGCTGGGTGGAGATAAGCCTGGGCTGGGCTGCACCGCCGCCCGCGATAGATACTGCGCTGAGCTGCGGAAACGCCAGCCTGATTGGCACCGTTGTAGTCGGTATTCGCAGGAATGCCAAGTTCCCTGGCGGATTGGATAAAGGCATCGGTCAGTGGGTGTTGCCAATCCAATTCTGTCACCTGAACCGGACCGTTACCTCCTCGGAACACAGAATTCCCACTACCATGATAGGTCTCGAGACGCTTGAAATATGGCAGTACATCAGTGTAGCCCCACCCGGTGTTCCCCCGTTTCAACCAGCTATCGAAGTCGCAAGCTTGGCCCCGGTTGAAAACGTGGCCATTGATAGCACCCGAGCCGCCAACGACTTTGCCGCGCGGCTGGGAAATCCTACGACCGCCAGTCCATTCTCCGGGTTCTGTTTGATACAACCAGTTGATTCGCGGATCGTGAACCGTTTTCACGAATCCTGCGGGAATGTGGATGTAGGGATTGCGGTCCATTGGACCTGCTTCGAGAACACAGACCTTGTGATTCCGATCACGTGCCAGGTGACTTGCTACTACGCAGCCGGCACTGCCTGCACCGACAACGATGTAGTCAAAGGTCTCTGCCAGCATCGCAATTGCTACTCATTTCGCCGCGGTTAGTGATAATCAAATTAAGGGAAACGTCTGTGTCTGGCAAGAAAGTGGTGGAGGCGGCGGGAATCGAACCCGCGTCCGTAAATCCGCCACACACCGGCGACTACATGTTTAGTCTGT
>NHDO01000081.1 GCA_002171735.1 Proteobacteria bacterium TMED61
CGAGGCCCCGGCTGGCAAAGGCCATTGGCTGGACTACCTCGGTGATGGGAACCCACTCTGGTGTCCCGCCGGCGCAACTGCCTTTGCGAGCGGACGCACTGCCTATAATTTAATGACTGATGAAGTCCGAGAACGATGTCTTAATACCACGGTGCACTATCTGCCAAGGCCATTTGAAACGACCTTTTCTCTTGCCAATACCCAAAACGGCTTGCGGGTTATTGATCCTGAGTCTGAAGCGCGATATGAAAGCGGTAATGAGACCCCTGGTTTGGCTTTTACTGACCCCGCAGCTCAGGTATACCCTCTGGTTTGGACGTGTCCGGACACTGGACGGCAGGCACTGATGGCCCAACCGCGATGCCTGGGTTTTTTGGGAACTCAACAGAGCGCTCGCCCGGAGTATTACGGAATCACGGCGTCACGGCGGCTTGTGGAAACCTGGATGTTGCCGGCGGTATCTTNCGATCAGGTGTATATACATGCCTGGCAAGCAGGGGATCTTGTCATNTGGCACAACCGCTCTGTTTGGCATTCGGCNACCGGACAACTCGCGCCAGAGGATCGGCGTGTGATGCACCTTACCGCTTTTAATGCCAGTGAAGCGCCGGCCTGNANCCAGGACTCNGGGNCCTGCAGCCCTGTAAAGTATCGGTAAATGACTAAGCACACCATGGCCGACTTCGACCTCGGGAGCCATGTTTTCCTGGTCAGTACCTCATCAAATGAAGCGCAGCGGTTTTTCGATCTGGGACTTAACTGGTGCTTCGGATTTAACCAAGAGGAAGGACTCGCCTGCTTTAAAGCGGCTGCCGCACTCGATCCGGCATGCGCGATGTTGCAGTGGGGGATTGCCTACGCGGCCGGGCCTTTTTACAACATGCCTTGGTGTGATTTCAGCGAAGTCGAAGCAACTGAATGTACTGCCTTCTGTCGAGGTCATATAGATCAGGCTTTGGCGCTGTCGGACGGCGCGACAGCGCTTGAGGCGGCGCTGATCCGGGCATTGGCGCAAAGGATTCAAAAACCGCAACCGGTAAGTCAGGCAGAATTCGACGCTTGGGATGACGCCTACGCCGACGCGATGCGAAAGGTCAACAGCGATTTTCCGGGCGATCAGGATGTCATGGCGCTTTTTGTGGAAGCGATGATGACCCGAAACCCGTGGGATCTTTGGGATGTTAAAAAAGGATGTCCCACCGAGGGCGCCGATACCCTTGAGGCGATCGGACTCTGCGAGCAGGCGATTATCCTCGCAGATCGGCTCGGCGAGGCGCAGCATCCGGCCATATTGCACCTGCATATACATCTACTTGAAATGTCCCCCGAACCTGAGAAGGCGATGGATTCAGCCGACCGTCTTGGCGGACTCTGCCCCGATGCGGGGCATATCCATCNNATGCCGGGGCATATCTACGTTCTATGTGGCGAGTATGAGAAAGCCCGGATCGCAAGCGAGAAAGCGATTGCAGTCGACCGTGAATATCTGGCGTACGCCGGACCGCACAACTACTACACCACATCACGTTGCCATGATCTGCNCCTGATGATGCACACCTGTATGCTGCTTGGGCAGTTCAAGTCAGCGCTGGATGCGGCAGAAGAGATTTGCGAGAACCTCACAGCCGACGTGATCGATCTCAAGGACAAGCCGTTCATCCGGAACACGATGGAAGGTTACTTCGCCATGAAGATGCACGCGCTCGTGCGTTTTGGTAAGTGGCGCGAAATTGCGGAAGCACCTATGCCGGAAAACGCTGAACTTTATTGCGTTTCGACCAGCATGCACCACTACGCTAAGGGTATTGCCTATGCGGCAATGAAGCAGTTCACTGCGGCTGAGTCGCAGAAGACGTGTTTTTATGATTCACTGCAGCGAATCAGTCCGACCCGCAAGTTTTTTAACAATCCGGCGCTGCAGACCCTGGGCGTCGGTGAGAAAATGCTCTTGGGAGAACTGGAGTACCACAAAGGCAACCACGAAGTTGCGTTTGAGCATTTGCGCGAAGCGGTCCAGCGATCCGACAGTCTGCATTATTCTGAGCCATGGCCCTGGATGCACCCGCCAAGACATGCGCTTGGCGCACTGCTGATGGAGCAGGGCCAGCACGCAGAAGCAGAAAAGGTCTACCGGGAAGATCTGGGATTAAGCGACACCGTACTCCGTTGCGCTCAACACCCTAACAATGTGTGGGCCTTGCATGGGCTGGTCGAGTGCCTGACGAACCGTGGCGAGACCGAGGAATCGGGAAACTTCACAACGCTTCTTGAAAGTGCAATCGCAAAGGCGGACTTTACTGTGACGTCGTCTTGTTGCTGTCGGGAAAAGGTACGCGATCCAGCAGTTTTGTGAACTGACCTGCCGCTTTGACTATTTCAGACCTCACCTTTTGTATTTTCCTCTTTCATCAACTGATCAGCCTGCATCCAGAGGCGAACACTTTCAGGGGGTGCNAGTGGTGAGCCGTCATAGTTGATGGCCTCGAGAATTTCGGCGGTTGGCACCGACCTCCCCTGTGTTCTGAACAATCCCCTGGCAGTGGCCCGGGCGGCCCGTGTGGTACCCGTCATGATGTCGTGTCGAAAGTACAGCCATCTTTGATCCCAGCCGATGATACNGCTGTTGAGGGTAATCTTTTCGAAAGCATGAAGNGGTCGNTCAAAGCGGACCATAACCCCGCCGGCGACCGGAAACCACTTTCTTTTNAGGACNGTNCNGACGAGTCCGCATTGCGTCATCAGGTCGAAGCGGCCGAGATCCATCAACGTCAGATACCGCCCGTTATTCATATGGGCATTGGTATCAAGATCATTGGGCCAGNCCCGCATCGCAATCCGGGAGGTTCTCAATGCGGGATCAAGCCGAGTCGTCAGGGCTCTGGTGAAGACTCGCCCAGCACGAACGAAGGGATACACGAGGCTGGTTTCTTTTCAGGGTGACGAGCAGCTCGTCAGAAGGCGTCGTCCGGAAATTCCATCATCGTCTTGCCGCCGGCCATAATGGCGGAAAAGAGTGACCCGGTCTGCGGCAGAATACGCTCCATGAAGAACTGGGCGGTCGCGATCTTGGCCTGATAAAAGCCGCTATCATCAGAATCCTGTTTATCGAGCGCCACTTTTGCCATTTGTGCCCAGAGATAAGCCAGNGCCACCAAGGCAAAGAGTTTTAGGTATTCGCTGGAGGCGGCCCCAGCTTCATTCGGGTCCTTGAGCCCGGNCTGCGCNATCTTGCCTGTGGCAATCTGCAGACGGCCAAAGGCTTTTGCTAACGGCAGGATGAATGGCTGCAGTGCTGCATCAGCAGTGTTGGCATCTATCCAGCCTTGGACCGGGTGGAAAAAACGCCGCAGGTAGCGACCCATATGCGCAGGCAGTTTTCGCCCGACAAGGTCGAGCGCCTGAATGCCGTTTGCNCCCTCATAGATCATTGCAATNCGCGCNTCACGGGCGTATTGCTCAACTCCGTTGTCCTGGATGTAACCGTGACCACCGTACACCTGAANGGCCATCTGTGCGGTGTCGTGACCGATTTCAGAAAGGTAGGATTTCACAAGCGGCGTCAGCAGTTGAANAAGATCATCCGCCTCCTTGCGCTGTTCAGGATCCTCGCATCGGTCACGGACATCGATATTGCGGCCAATCCAGACCGAAAGTGCCCGACCCCCCTCGGTAAATGCGCGCATCGTGAGCAGCATCCGCCGGATATCCGGGTGGACCAGCAGCGGGTCCGCCGGCAAGTCGGGATACTGGGGGTCGCTCAGGGAGCGGCCCTGTTGGCGGTCTTTGGCGTATTGGACAGCAGCCTGGTAGGCACTTTCTCCAATGCCTAATCCCTGGATACCAACACCCAGTCTTGCATCGTTCATCATGGTGAACATCGCGCGCATACCCTTATGAGGCTCGCCAATCAGCCATCCCTGTGTGTTCTCAAGGCTCATCTCGCAGGTTGCCGAGGCTTTGATCCCCATCTTGTTTTCAATGCGCGCGCAGCGCATCGTGTTGCGATCGCCGACTTCGCCCTCGGCGTTTGGTAGAAACTTGGGCGCCAGAAAAAGACTGATCCCCTTGATCCCGGCCGGTGCATCCGGTAGTCGTGCGAGCACCAGGTGGATGATGTTCTCCGTTAGGTCGTGTTCGCCAGCCGTGATAAAGATTTTGGTACCCGTCAACTGATAAGAACCGTCATCTGCCGGGACTGCCTTGGTACGGATCAGCCCAAGGTCCGTACCGCACTGAGGCTCTGTCAGACACATGGTTCCTGACCAGAGCCCGCTGACCATTTTCGGCAGATAGCGTTCTTTGATCTCGTCGCTGGCAAAGGTGTTGATGGCCCTGTAGGCACCCCGCGTAAGACCAACGTAGGTCGCGAAAGAGACATTCGCCGAGCAGGCCATTTCTTCCATCAATACGTTCAGCGCACCAGGCATGCCCTGACCGCCGTATTGGGGGTCACAGGGTAGTCCTATCCAGCCGCCTTCAGCATATTCCTGATAGGCCTTGGCAAACCCAGGTGGAGTTGTGACCTGCCCATCCTCATATTGGCAGCCGTGACTGTCACCCGTTGCGTTTAGGGGAAAGAGCTCATTCTCCGCAAGACGTGCTGCTTCTTCGAGCACTGATTCAACGAGATCGGCGGTAGCATCTTCACAGCCGGGCAACGCACAAATCTCGGCAGGATCAAAAAGCTCGTTATAAACGAACTGCATGTCGCGCAAGGGCGCGGAATAACTAGGCATGATGTTTTCTCTTCAAGGATCAGTTACGCAGTGGCTTACCGGTCTCCAGCATATGCTCGATGCGATCGAGGGTCGGTGAGGTCCGAAGCAGGCTGACAATGGCAGCGCGTTCGAGGTTTAGCAGTTTGTCCTCGGTCAGGGTTTCTGTCGGGTCTACCTTGCCGCCGGCAAGGACATGTGCAAGTTTCTTTCCAACCGTAACATCGTGGTCGGTTGCCCTGCCGGCCCGCCTGAAATCGTCGAGCACCAACGTCATGGCTGTTTCTCCCGAGGGGCCGGGCAGTTGGAGTTCACGGGGTTCAGGGGGCGCATAGTTCTTGAGCATGGAAAGGGCACGCTCTTTGGCACGTGCCAGCAGGCGATCGCGGTTCATCACGATGCCGTCGCCGGGGCGCAGATAGAGAAGGCTGCGGGCTTCTTCGGCAGACTTCGACACCGTTGCCGTCGCGACGGTTTCGAACACTTTGCTGACGGCGGGCATGGGGCCCTTGGCGTGTTTAGGATTATCGCTCCATCGGAGCAGCATCTCCTTGCAGCCTCCCCAGGCCGGCACGAGGCCAACGCCCACTTCAACCAGGCCCATATAGGTTTCGGCATGGGCCTCAATCACGTCGCAGTGCAGCAGAANCTCACAACCGCCGCCGAGCGCCATCCCCGAGGGTGCGCCGATGACGGGAAACGGCGCAAACTTGAGTTTTTTGTATATGTCCTGCCCCTGTTTGACTGACTCCGTGATTTTGGGCCAGGCCGCGATGTTCGCCGCAAAAAGCGCAAGACCGACATTGGCNCCAACGGAGAAGTTGGTTNCTTCGTTATGGATGACCAACGCTTCGTACCCTTGCGCAGGGATCATCTTCATGGCATTGGCTGTCATCATCATGATGCCTTCGTCAACGGAATTCATTTTTGAGTGAAACTCAAGACAGAGCACTTTGTCGCCGATGTCCCAGAGGCTGGCCGATGCGTTGCCGGCAATCCGGTCAGATGAGCGCTTGATATCGGAGAGCAGCAATACCCCGTCAGCGCGTTCAACATTGTGGTAGGCACTGTCGGTACCAAAGTATTGAAGCCGTCCGTTTTTCGTGCGGTAAAAGCTGCTGTCACCCACCTTTTCAAGCAGCGGTGGTACTGCCATGCCTTCAGCCGCAAGCCGTTCGGCAAACCAGCGCGGTCCAAGTTTGTCGATGAGTTCAAATGGCCCCCACTTCCAGGCGTAGCCGTTTTTCATGGCCTCGTCGACCGCATGGATATCGTCAGCAATCTCGGGCACCAGCGCCGCTGCATAACTCAATGTGTGCGATAGCACCCGCCATGCATACTGACCTCCGTGGTCCGGATGCTCAACCAGCGCACGCAATCCNCCGCGTGCCGCCTCTACNCTCTCCAGAGTTGGTGTTTTNGCGCGATGATATTCGCCCGAGCTTAAATCCAGNGCCTCCTTGATTTTCCCTCCGNCGCTGCGATTCAGCCGATANAAGCCCCCCTTGCCTTTTCTGCCGGTGTAGCCATCGGCGATCATTTTTTCGATGAATTCGCTGCGACGGTGAATATCGCGGTACATATCGCCCTCAGGCAGCAGTGAGAGCATCGAGCGTTCGACGTGGGGCTGCAGATCGATTCCGACGAGATCAAGCAGGCCGAAAATGCCGGTTTTGGGAATACCCATCGGCTTGCCGATGATCGCATCGGCTTCTTCAACGGTGATACCGTCTTCAAACGCGAACCGCACCGCTACTCCCATCCAAAGAATGCCGATCCGGTTGGCAATAAAGCCGGGAGTGTCCTTGCAGTCGACAACCGATTTGCCGAGCAGCCGGTCACCAAAGTCACGCAGCGCCGTAATGACCCCGGCCNGGGTATCCGAACCCGCCACGAGCTCCAGTAGGCGCATGTATCTTGGTGGATTGAAAAAGTGGGTCACTGCGAAATACTCGCGAAAATCCTCCGACATATCAGCAACGAGATGATCAAGCGGAATGGTCGAGGTATTGGAAGTGACGATGCAGTCCGATCGGCGATGCGCATCCACCTTCTGATAAAGATCTTTTTTGATCTCAAGGTTTTCCAGTACGGCTTCAATCACAAGATCACAGTCAGNCAGCCAATCCAGGTGATCATCCAGATTCCCCGGCTGTATCCTTGCGGCATTGCGTGNATGCATCAGTGGAGCGGGATTGGTTTTGCGCATGCGTTGAATCGCGTCCCTGGCAACAGCGTCACGGTCGGAACCCTCCGCCACGATGTCGAGCAAAATGACCTCAAGCCCCGCATTGGCNATCTGTGCAGCAATGCCCGAGCCCATCNCCCCCGAGCCGATGACAGCAACTTTNTGTATTGAGGGCATTTAAGCGGCCTCAAGGACNGTNGCGATTCCCTGGCCTCCGCCAATGCACTGGGTCGACAGGGCGTAGCGGCCTCCTTCCCTTTGTAGTACCTGTGCCGCCTTGCCAGTGATGCGCGCGCCGGTNGCCCCCAGGGGGTGACCAATCGCTATCGCACCACCATCGATGTTCACCTTTGCAGTGTCGAGCGCCAGATCTCGAATCGAGGCAATCGANTGGGTGGCGAAGGCTTCGTTGATCTCGATCACATCGAGATCCTGGGCACCGATCCCTGCGCGGCTTAGGGCTTTGCGCGATGAAAAGATCGGGCCTAATCCCATGGTTTCAGGCTTGCACCCGGACACCGCAATACTTGCGATGCGGGCCATCGGTTTGAGGCCGTTTGTGTTGGCATATTCTAAAGAGCAGACCAGTGTTGCGGCAGCACCGTCAGTCAGCGGTGAGGCGGTGCCTGCGGTGACCGTACCGTTCTGGTCAAACGCGAGTTTCAGTCCAGCCAGTCCCTCAAGATCAGTGGTAGGGCGGAGACAGCCATCTGCGTCTATGATGTTTCCATTCACTTCAATCGGTATGATCTCGTCGGACAGACGTCCTTTTGCTTGTGCTTCCCCAGCTTTGTGCTGACTCGTGACAGCAAAGACCTCCTGGTCTTCCCGGCTGATTTCGTACTCACGGCCGACGTTCTCGGCGGTCTCGCCCATCGACATATAGGCCGCCGGCATGCTCTCGTACAATGCGGGGTTCGGCATCGGATTGAAACCGGACATCGGCACGCGACTCATGGACTCAACACCAGCGCAGATGAAAACATCNCCTGCNNCCATCTGGATAGCNCCNGCGGCCATATGAATCGNCTGCATGGACGAGCCACAGAANCGGTTAACGGTGGTTCCGGCGACCGAAATCGGAAGCCCCGCCATGAGGCCGACCAGCCGCGCCATGTTGAATCCCTGCTCACCCTCNGGNAAAGCNCANCCGAGGATNAGATCNTCGACGTCATCCGGGTTAACGCCGGTACGNTCGANCAGNCCCTTGACGACATGGGCGGCGAGATCATCCGGTCGNACCTTGGTCANGGCGCCTTTGGTCGCGAAGTGAAAAGGTGACCGGGCGTATCCGGCGATCACGATGTCTTTCATTGCAAATCTCCTTTGAAAAATTTCTTATGTCATCTATTCGTGGCAGGAAGCCGTCTCACTGTTCAGGCGTGAGCCGCCTGAACTGAAACGTCCTGTATCGTAGTCAGTGCCTGTTCCCGCACACTGACCAATTCCTTCAGAGTTTCATTGAGATCGGCTTTTTGCGACTCCAACTCTCTGATGCGGTTGTTGACCTTATCCAGCAGCAGCAAAATCTGGTCATGCCGGGTGGGGTCTGCATCGTAAAGGTCGAGGTACTCGCCAATGTCGGTAAGGCTGAAACCCAGACGTTTGCCGCGCAGGATAAGTTGTAAACGGCCACGCTCCCGGTAGGTGTAAATCCGCGTAGTGCCTGCCCGGCGCGGTGTCAGCAGACCCTTGCTCTCATAAAAACGGATCGCCCGGGCGGTAACACCGCTTTCCCGGGCGAGCTCAGTAATCGTGAGCATGTCATTCATCATGGAGGTCATGAGTTGGCGGATCCCGGGTGTTTCTCAACTTCTTCTGCAACGAGTTCCTTCTTGGAGAGTTTGCCAATAATGGTCTTGGGCAGTTCCAGACGGAACTCAATCTCGGAAGGCATCTCGATCTTCGAAAGTTTGTCCTCAAGGAATGACTTCATTTCGGCTTCGGTGACCTGTTCACCATCTTTCAGTTTCACAAAGGCTTTGGGACTTTGTCCTCGATAGTCGTCATCTATTCCAATCACGGTCACCTCGGCGACGGATGGATGCAGGTAGATTGCCTCTTCGACCATACGCGGATAAACGTTGTATCCACTACACAGAATCAGATCCTTCACGCGGTCGACCAGGAAAAAGTGTCCCTCTTCGTCCATGTATCCGACATCGCCCGTACGGAACCATCCGTCGCGCAGACTCTCGGCCGTTTCTTCAGGACGGTTGAGGTACCCCTTCATGACCTGTGGACCCTTGATCCGGACCTCTCCCCGCTCACCCATGGGCATAGGATCATGTGGTGCCTCAAGATCGTGAATGGAAATCTCTGTGCCCGGCATCACCTGGCCGATCGACCCGGGTTTGTTTGTGTCATTCATAGCGTTACAGGTCGCGACGGGTGCGGTCTCACTCAAGCCATAGCCTTCGACCAGGCGGCAACCGGTCAATCGTTCGAAAGTTTCTTTGACTTCCAGCGGCAAGGGCGCTCCGCCCGAGATGCAGTAGCGAACTGTTGATAGGTCGTGCTTCGAAAGATCCGGGCTCTGATTAATCGCCGCATAGATCGTCGGTACCGCAGGGAAGATAGTAGGTTTCTTCTTGCTGATCGTCGAGAGTGTTTGTCCAAGTTCATAGCGGGGCAACAGGATCATCTGTGCGCCCGATGCCACGGCAAAGTTCATGACGGCTGTCATGGCAAAGACATGGAAGAATGGCAGGATTCCCAGCACTTTTTCTTCCCCCGGGTTGAGGTCTACGTACCAGAGCAGCATCTGCGATACGTTCGCGGAAAGGTTGCCCTGGGTCAGCATGGCTCCTTTAGGCCGACCAGTGGTTCCCCCGGTGTATTGCAACACCGCGACATCGTTATCGAGGTCGACTGTCACCGGGTCCGGATCGCCAGCGTTATTCATTAGATCAGCAAAGTGAACAATGGCAGGGCCGGAGCCGATCTTGGCAAGGTCCTTTTTCTTGAGCAGTCGAAACAGCACACTCTTGATCTTGGGCAGAATAGCCGCCATTGGGCAGACAATGACTTTCTTTAGACTTTCTGTCTGAGAAAGCATTGCAGCGACCTTGGGGTACAGCACCTCAAGATCCATCGTAATCAT
>NHDO01000082.1 GCA_002171735.1 Proteobacteria bacterium TMED61
CGATCTTTATCGGTTGTTGTGTCCTGCTGATCGTGGGCCTCAGTAACTATGATCCATCTGGCTCTGTCGCCGGATGGTTGACCTGATCGGCTCACGACAAGAGAATCGACGTGATTAATTGAGTGGCTTCGGGGTCGCTGGACCCCCTTGCCCACAATGTCTTAGTGTCTAGCTCTATCAGGCAGGTTTGATCGATACATCCAGTTATCTTTCGGAGGCAGCGTGGAGACACCCTTAACCCCCTTGGAGTTTGCCCGCCGAGCGCAACGGCTTTACAGCGACCGCGAAGGAGTAGTCGACGGTGAACTCAGGTTTACGTTTGGCGAGTTCCTCAAGCGGTGTGACCGCTGGTCAACGGCATTACAGTCACTCGGCGTGGGACAGGGTGATCGCGTTGCCTACATTGCCCCCAATACGCATGCACACCTAGAGGCCTACTATGCGGTGCCGCAGATAGGTGCTGTGTTGGTCCCAATCAATTTCAGACTTAAACCAGAAGATTTTGCATATATCATCAACCATTGCGGGGCTAGAGCTGTCTGCGCACACCCCGATCATCTCGAGGCCATTGACGAAATCAGGGATCAGATTTCAGCGGTGGAAGTGTTTGTTGCGCTCGAAGGATCCGGCGACCGGTGGCTCGACTACGAGCGGATCCTTGCCTCCCATGACCCGGAGTATGAACCGGTAGAAATCAGCGAGTCGGATCTCATTACGATCAACTACACCAGCGGAACGACGGCGCGACCCAAGGGCGTCATGATCACGCATCGTAATGCGTACATCAACATCATGGGCACGTTGGCTCAACATCATCTGAGCCCGGCGGATCGGTATCTTTGGACGCTGCCGATGTTTCATGCCAACGGCTGGACATTTACTTGGATAAACACTGCCCGGGGGATGACTCATGTCTGTCTGCCAAAGGTCGAGCCGGGTGCCATCTACCAACTCATCAAAGAAGAAGGGATTACGATGTTCTGTGCGGCACCGACAGTGTTAATCAGTATCGCCAACGCACCGGAAAAGTTAAGAGAAGGCGCGCCGAGGGGTGTACGCCTTTTCACCGCTGGAGCACCGCCCGCAGCCGCAACGATCGAACTCATAGAAAAAGACTTGGGCTGGGAATTGACCCACGTTTACGGCCTGACTGAGACAGCGCCGCTCATCACTGTTTGTGAGCCACGACCGGAACATCAGGTGCTTTCCATCGAAGAACGGTCGAAAATCAAAGCCCGGCAAGGCGTCGAGTTGGTCAGTTCAGGAGAAGTACGCGTTGTTGATGAGAAGGGCCTCGAGGTCGCTGCAGATGGGAGTACCCTGGGGGAAATCACGGTACGCGGTAATGTGGTGATGGCAGGTTACTACAACGATCCCGAGGCGACTGCCGCGGCGATCAAAGACGGCTGGTTTCATTCTGGAGATGCTGCTGTCGTTCATCCGGATGGATATGTCGAGATCCGTGATCGTTTCAAGGACGTGATTATCAGCGGGGGTGAAAACATCTCTTCGGTAGAACTTGAAGGGTGCCTGTTGACCCATCCGGCGGTTCAGGAGACCGCGGTGGTGGGTATGCCACACGAAAAATGGGGGGAAAGTCCGCATGCGTTTGTGGTGCTCAAGGAAGACGCACAAGCGACCGAAGACGAACTCAAGGAGCACGTGCGTTCACATCTGGCGCACTTCAAAACACCCCAGGCCGTTAGTTTCGTTCACGAACTGCCTAAGACCGCGACCGGTAAAGTCCAGAAGTACGTATTACGCCAGCACGAACCGGGTATTGCCACCCAGTAGATTCCGGACGGGACAGGCGGTGCTACCAACTCCAGACCCAGGTCGCCATCAGGCCTTTACTCGCGGCTGACAGGGAAGGCACCCACGTGGGTGGGTTGCCCAGAAGCCGCCAGGTATCCAGAAGGGCGGGGAAGGCCACCAGTGCCGCAACGAGGTCTTTGTTTCTCCCAAGCGCGTTAGCGATTCCCATGATGTCGCCGTCCTCATGATCCTTAAGGAAGGTTAGATAGGTCGCGCTAATGCCTAGGTGGGTAATGATTGCACCTGCCGCAAGGCTTCGCCTGGCTATTTCGCCGTCGTTAAGATACTTAAAAGCCACTTCGGAAAGTAGCCATTGGGTTTGAAACCCGGCAGAGGCGATTCTAAGTTGTTGACGGGGAGTCAGGTTCTTACCGGGATACACGACAGTGAAGTCATCGATGTCGGCATCAATCCCCATGGCCGCGGCGACACCCATATGACCTGCTTCATGGGTAAGGAGCATGCCCAGCGTCCCCACAGATATCCAGCCGCCAGTAAGCGTTTTGGAAAGGTCAGCAGGGGCATGAGGGGACGAAAGGATCAGTAATAAAAATAACTGAATACGAGACGCAGTCTTTCGGATACCTTTCAACCACTGGTTTATCATGAATTTTACCTAATTCCAGTCTGGTATCTTACCTGNTGNGCGCCGATGCAAAACCGCTCGAACATCAGATTAACAAAGCCAACCGGAGTTTGATTGCCTGAACGTNCCTGATGGTGTAAAAAGGTTNGTTAGCGAACGTTAATAAAACAGGAGGATGTTATGTCNAAAGTCACAAAGGCGCTTGCATCGGTAGTTCTGGGAACCGCTGTTCTCGCGGCGTCGATTTCAGGGCAAGCGGACAGTATCAAGGTGGGATTCAATGTTCCTTTGACTGGTTTTGCCGCGGCAGATGGTAAGTCTGCCCGAATCGGTGCTGAACTGGCTGTTGAACAAGTAAATGCCTCTGGCGGGGTTAACGGAAAGAATCTGGAACTCGTAATTTATGATGATCAGGCAAGCCCGAAAGAGTCGGCCCCACTCGCCGCGAAACTGATCACGCAAGATGGTGTTGTGGCAGGAATCTCGGGCAGTTACTCGGGCGCGACTAGAGCGGCCGCCACAATCTACCAGGAAAATGCTACCCCCTATATCTCGGCATATGCGGTCCATCCTGACATTACGCGATCAGGGGACTATGTTTTTAGGACGTCGTTTATGGGCGAAGTACAGGGACGCGCCGGCGCCAAGTTGGTTGGCGAGATGATGGGCAAGAAACGAGTCTCCATCATCACCCTGGCAAATGACTTTGGAAAATCGCTTGAGGCAGGTTTTAAAGAAAAGGCCGCAGAATTCGGTATCGAGATCCTCGGCGAGTATGACTACAGTATTAAGGATAGAGAATTTGGCCCAATCGTCTCCAAGGTGAAGGCGGAAGCGCCGGACGCTATCTATGCTTCCGGCTACTTTTTTACGGCCGGCCCNCTGGTTAGTCAACTGCGCGCGGCGGGAGTTGATGTACCTGTAATTGGTCAGGAAGGATATGACGGCGAGATGTTTATCAAAATCGCTGGCGCGGCTGCAGAGGGTGTGATTATTACGACATCTCTCGACCGTGATTCCACGGAGCCGCTTGCTCAAGCGTTTATCCAGGGTTTNCAGAAAAAGTCAGGTTACCCCGCGGACATGGTAAGCGCATCGACGCATACTGCTGTTCTGGTCTTGGCTGAAGCGATGAAACAGGTAGACCCGAGNGATAAAGCGGCATTGCGTGANGCGATTGCCTCGACATCNATNAATGCNGCAACCGGNNANATCTCGTTTAATAAATTGGGCGAGGTNAGAAAATCCGTACAGGTTCAAGTGGTTCGTGATGGTGGCTGGCATCATTTCGCGGTCATCTCGGACCCGGTGCTGCTTGCGCCGCCTGAGGAGTAATTTCTTTTTAGGGATATGGGGCCTTTAGGCCCCATATCTTTTCCCGCCGAAGATTCTCAATGTTAGCTCTTGACCTTTTGTTGCAGGGGATAGTGCANGGTGCNATCTATGCGTTAATCGCATTGGGGTTGACCCTTATCTATGGCCTGCTTCGAATCCTCCATGTCGCNCACGCAGCGCTGTTTACCTTAGGGGGTTATATCGGTGTCATTGTTACAAACGAGACAGGGAGTCTGTGGCTTGCCCTTATCCTGGCAATGGTGTTGGTGGGATTGCTCGGAATAGTGATCTACCGGCTCGCGTATAAACCGCTCCTGGACAAATCTCCGCTCGTTGCCCTGATCGCATCTATTGGACTTTTTATAGCCTTTGANGAAGTGTTCAGACTCGTCTTTGGGAGTTATGGCCTCTCGTTTGAAAATCCCCCGCTTCGAACTCAGGTGGATCTCGGCGGTGGGTTACTGATCAGTCANTCAAAGATGTTGGTTATTGGGATGGCGATTGCAATGCTGTCAATCCTGGCTTGGCTTTCCAGCCGGACTCGGACCGGAATTGCGTGGAAGGCAACGGTGACCGATTCCCAAATCGCATCATCGTTTGGCATCAATATCGAGAGAGTCCGGTACCTCAATTTTTTCATCGGGTCTGCCCTCGCNGCGGCGGCCGGCGTGATGGTCGCGTTACTGACCAACCTGGTTGAGCCGACCATGGGTGCGGTTGCCTCGTACAAGGCACTGGCGATTATTGTGTTGGGTGGATTGGGGAGTGTGCGCGGTACACTGGTTGCCTCCATTGCCATTGGCATCGTTGAATCCTTTGGTACGGTTTATATCGGCCATATACTGGATCGCGATGCGCTGGCTTTCGCGTTCCTTGTGATTGCGCTCATGATAAGGCCGCAGGGCCTGTTTAAGGCCGGGTAGAAAATAATGGCATATGAAGTCATTCTGCTGACCACAATGGCAATTATGGTGCTGTTCGCGCTCTCACTGAACGTGATTACAGGCTTTTGCGGACAGGTGAGTTTGGGCCACGCCGCCTTTTATGGCATCGGAGCTTATGCTGGAGCAATGCTGACCAAAGCAGGGTGGCCATTGCTCCTCGCACTGTTGCCGGCGGCAGGTATCGCCGGTCTGATCGGATTTTTCGTTGGACTCATGTCTTTGCGGGTCCGTCATGACTTTCTGGCAATAACCACGATGGGGATTGCATTTTTGTTCGTCGGCTTTGTAAGAAAACAGGAATGGTTGGGCGGTGAAATTGGAATTTCAGGTATTCCTGCATTCGGTTTTGGCCGGATCGGACTTCTGGTGGTGGCACTGGCCTGCGCCGGCTTGTTTGCGGCTGTAACTGTTTACCTAAAACGTTCTTGGATGGGGTTCGGGTTTGACTCGATTGCCGACGACGAAGATACCGCGCGGATCCTGGGAATTGACGTACCCCGATTCAAACTTTGGGCATTTGNGATCGGTACGGCAGGTGCAGGCGNCGCCGGGGCGCTCTACGCCCATCATGTCCGGTATATCGGGCCGGACAGCTTTGGCTTCGTTGAGTCCGTCACGGTGCTCGCGATGGTGATTATCGGTGGTATCGGGTCGGTCTGGGCGGTGGCTCTTGCCGCGGCGGTGTTATCGGTTCTCCCGTTATGGTTCCAGGTCATAGACGACTACAAACTTTTGATTTACGGACTATTGGTCTTCGCGGTCATGCGCTTCTCCCCTAACGGGATCGCAGGTGCGCTACAAAGTTTCCGACGCCGATCCCGATAGTAGACGCAGATGCTTCTCAGCGTATCCGATGTGACGGTCCAGTTTGGCGGTGTGACCGCAGTCGCGGACCTTTCACTAAAGGTGGATCGGGGGGAATTAATCGGAATCATTGGGCCTAACGGCGCTGGTAAGACAACGCTCATGCGGGTTATCTCCGGACTGGTCCGGCCAACCTCGGGAAGTATCTTGTTGAACGGCCAAGATGTCACGGGCTGGACTATCGACCGGCGTGTGCGATCAGGGCTTGCGCTTGCGCAGCAGATCGTGAAACCGTTGGCCACCTTTACCCTCGTAGAGAATGTGGCGCTCGCCTGCGGCTCCCGTCGGATGGGTTCACCGTGGCAGGCAATGACTACCGTTGACCGAAACGCTGAATTACAGCGGGGACGCGAATTGTTGGAGCTCGTTGGAATTGCGGCCGCTGCAGATGATTACCCCTCGGCGGTCCCCCTGGGTTACCTTAAATGCCTGGAGCTTGCCCGTGCGCTCGCACTCGAGCCCGAATTGATTCTTCTAGACGAGCCTCTTGCAGGCCTGAATCAGGCCGAAGCCGCCCAGATGGCGGACCGAATTGCGTCCTTGGTTACTGAGTCGCGCAGCATTATCCTGATAGAACATAACCTGCGGGAAGTCGTTCGAATTTGTCCCAAGCTGTTTGTTCAGGATCACGGGCGTTACCTTGACTTCGGCGCGACGGAGGAGGTTATGGCCAATCCCAAAGTCCGCGCTGCCTATCTAGGTGAAGGAGCAATCTGATGATTAGCGTAAAAAATATTCAGTGCGGGTATGGGGATATTGTGGCCGTGCATGATCTCTCCTTCGATGCTGCTGCCGGCGAAGTCTTTGCGCTCATTGGCGCGAATGGTGCTGGAAAGACGACGACCATTATGGCGCTCGCAGGCCATCTGCCACCGAATCGGGGTTCGATTACAGTAGATGGGCGGGACATCAGCACAGGGCCTGCTCGGGAACGACTGCAGCACGGGATTGCGTTGGTGCCGGAGGGGAGGCGGGTATTTCCAGATCTTTCCGTTGAAGACAACCTGACGGTGGGCGGCCACACCCTTGAGCGAGCCAAACTGGCGACCAATCGGGAAAACGTCTATCAGATCTTTCATAGACTGGCGGAGCGGCGCAGTCAGTTAGCGGGTTCTCTGTCTGGGGGTGAGCAGCAGATGCTGGCTATTGCCCGGGCAATGATGGCGAGTCCCAGGATTCTTCTTGTGGATGAATTGTCATTAGGTCTGATGCCCAAGATGGTGGATGAGTGCTACCAAGTGGTTGACACACTCAAGCGACAGGGTTTATTGATTATTCTAGTGGAGCAAAGCACACAGCGGGCTCTGGACGTAGCGGATCAGGTTGTAGTCCTGGAGTCCGGGCATCTGGCGTGGCAAGGCAGTGGTGACGAGGCTCGAACGGATTCCTCAGTAGTGAGCGCATATCTCGGCACTTGAGCTCATCTGTCTGAGTCATATGGATGCTAGGCCATCTAAGTCTTTTTCAGGCCTTCACCCGCATACTCCGCACCTCCGTTCGTAGTGCGAAAATATTGCTTCCAATCAGGATTGCAAGCCCAATAATTGTCATGACCGCCGGAATCTCACCCCAGATGAGATAGCCGAATAATGCTGCCCAAATAATATAACTGTATTCAAAAGGGGCGACTGTGGCCGCGCGGGCACTGAGATAGGCCTTGTTGAGGCAGAAAAAACCTATGGTTGCGATTACGCCCAGCGACGCCATGATGGCAAGATCAGTAGGGTCGGGTCGGACCCAATCCCGAAGTAGAAAAGCAAAAGAGGGATGTTCCACGACCTGCCCACTGACCGTTGCCAGAACAATCAGATAAGTAATGAATCCGCCGGCAGAATGAGCCAACGTGAAATAGAANGTTACCGTCCAGGGGCTGTCTTCTGAACTGATGTAGCGGGCCATCACACTGTTGAGCGAATATGTGAGCGCGGCCAGGAACGCCAAAGCGATGGCAATGTTAGCCAGACGTCCTTCAAAACCCACTGCGATCAAGACGCCGCCAAACCCTACGAGTGTGGCCAGCCATCGNCGCAGGCCCACCGGTTCTCCGATCAGGACAGACGAAAACACGACCACCATGATGGGCGCGGTGAAGGTGATAGTGACCGCGTCGATGAGCGGCAAAGAAGCAATGGAGAGGTAGTACGCCAGATAGGAAAGAAAGCCCAGCATCCCTTTCAGGAAAATCTTGAAAGGCTGATATACGCGAAAGCCGCTACGCCCCANTCGTATTGCAACAATGATGCCGATCAGCGTCAGGGCAATCACACTTCGCACGATAACAATCTGCAGGATGGAATACTCTTTGCTGAAGAGCTTAATAATGACGTCCTGCATCGAGAAGACGAAAAGGCCGATGACGAGGGCAAGGATCCCCACAAACGGCCGATTTTCCTGATTGATTCCGGGCACGGCAAGAACTCCACAGCACGATAGTGGGCGCGAAGCCTAAGCCCCTTTCTTTCCTCGGACAACATAAATCTAGAAGACAGGTCGCGTTCAGAGAAGAAATATCCTGAAAACGCCAGAAACCTAGATAAGAGCATTGCAAACCGCTTGTATAGCGGGATGGGTGGACCTTCTGTACCATACTGGTTTGTTCTTTTCTAACCCGTGACGGGATATGACTGACAAACCACTGACCTGGTCTTTACCTTTTGAAGGCACCCACGAGGTGGCGGCCTCGGCGGCCTCGCTTTCCTTCGTTGGCGGTGCTGGTGATCTGGACAACCGGGGTCAGATTCGCAACCCGGGTGACCTTGCGTCACAGGTCAAAGGCGCGGTTGAAAATATTGAACTGGCGTTGACCCAGGAGAACTGCTCACTGGCTGATGTCGTTCGGGTTAAGGCTTTTGTTGAGTTGTCTCTAAATGTTGACGAGAGTGCGGTGGTGCGAATGCTGCTCGATGTCTTGCCTTGCGATCCAGCTGCGGTGATCTCGGTCGTCCCCGTTGAAATGCAGCCATTTGAAGGCCAAAAAATTCAGCTTCAGGCGATTGCCAAGCGTGGCTGGCGTGATGTGGCGTACCAGGTTGTGGAGGATACGTCGAGAATTGCGTCGGCAGATGCGGGGGGAGAGCCTGTAGTTACCACAGCACTTCGGGTGGGCGAGTTTATTGCAACCGCCAACCGGACAGCGGCGCACTGTATAGATGCTTATGACGGGAGTATCGATGGGGTGGATCAATGCCACGCAATCATGAAATCGCTCAATAGTGACCTGAAGACAGTGGGCGCCACACTTCAGGATGCGATCAAACTCGAGGGCTACTATCAGGGTGTTACCCGGGCGCAATGGACCCCATTCGCCGAGGCTCGGGCATCCTACTTTGCAGAGCCCGGCCCCCCGGCCACCGTGATTCCCTGTCATCTTGGAGAGCACGACCAGACCATGACCCGCGTTGGTGTGCTGGCGATGCGAGAGCGGCGCAACAGTTACGATAAGTACATCCCGAGAGAAGACGCCTGGCCTGAGCGGGTCTGGGACTGGCCGGCCGAATTGCCTTATCGCCAGGCCCAAAGGCTGCGTGACATGATTTGGCTCGGCGGACAGGTGCCGGCGCAGCCGTATTCGAACACCGGCAAACGAATGCATCCAGGCCAGTTATTGCCCCAGGCCCGGTTGACCATGAGTTATATCAGTGATCTCTTAAGGCCCTTTGGAAAATCCACGTCGGACCTGAAACTTCTGGTCTGCTACTACCGCCGTCCGCCCGATCAGGATGAAACCCACGCTCTATTGACACTGCTGACAGATTACTGTGGGGGTGTTCTGCCCCCGTTGAGCCTGATACCGGTGGATCACATGCAGGATACGGATTCCACCATTGAGATTTGGGGTGTGGCGCAGGGCTAGCTTTTCTGGACCAGGCGGTTCTTGCAAGAAGCCTCACGGTGCCTCGCTTTCCCAGGATTGATCGCTCCTGCTTGTTCTAAAACTTTTTCAATTAAATTCGATACTGGAGAATACCTATGTTTGGACCAATCACGATTCCTTATGAAGCTGTGATGCTTTACAACGTCTGCCAACTGAAAGAGGGAGTAGAGTGGAGTGATGATCTGGAGTTTGCGATCGGCGAGATGTGTACAGTGGTTAAGGAAACCTACGATGAGTTCATTGCAGGTCAGGTCCTGAAATACGCGGGTTTTGTGAGCAAAGAGGGATCGGTTGGGAATTTTGGCCCTGAGGGTAATCACTTTGCATTGATTACCTATTGGAAGTCTTTTGAAGCTCATGAAGAATCCCATCGGGCGGAATTGTTCCTGGAGGCGTTCGGGGGTGTGATGGAATTCTGCTCCGAGACCAAGGAGTTGGGTTACGAGATCATGTGGCAGGGCGAAAAGTAGGGTGGAAATTCTGCCGGATCAATCTTTGCAACTTGTGTCGGCGCGGTTGTTTCTGCGCCCGCTCTTGGAGAACGATGTCGATTTGGTTCTTGAGCTTTTTACCGATCCCGAGATTATGGAATACGCAGGCGGCCCCGTAAAAAGCGAAAGGATTCGGGCGGAGATGGCAGCCTCCGTCCAGCGCGGCGCAGATGGATCTATTGGGGTCTGGTGTATTTGCAAAGCACAGTCCAAAGCGCCCATCGGCACCATTGCGCTCCTGCCGTTACCGGTAGAGGCCGAAGATACTGAGTGGGAATTGGTGCGCACGGGAGAGATGCCGGACGGTGACATCGAGATCGGTTACTTTTTGAGAAAAGAGGAGTGGCGGCAAGGCTATATATCCGAGGCGGTATCGCGTGTCCTGGAGTTCGCTTTTTCTGTTGCAAGTCTTGAAGAAATTGTTGCGGTGATTGATCCTCGAAATACGGCTTCCCGAAAGGTTCTCGAGCGCACTGGATTCTTGAGCGAGGGGGATCGACGGGCCTATCGGGAAACCTGTCCAGGATTTCGGCTCTCAAAGTCGGGCTGGCTCGCCGGCCGATTATGACCTGGCGCGTAGGAATAGAATCGGGGTGGGTTTTCGGACGACGCTTGATTTTGATCTCGCGGAGTCCTTATTATCGTTGCTCTGATAACGCTACCTTAACTGCAGGTGACAGACTATGAGCGTACTGATCAAAAACGGCCGGATCGTGACCGCGGTGGATGATTACCACGCGGATATTTATATCGAAGATGAAAAGATATCCATGATCGGCAAGGACCTGCAGGTAGAAGCGGCCAAGGTGATCGATGCGAGCGACCGGTTGGTTATCCCCGGCGGCATTGATCCGCATACGCATTTTGATATGCCTTTTGGCGGCACGAGGAGCGCAGACGATTTTGAATCGGGCCCGCGCGCTGCTGCGTTTGGGGGCACGACCTGTGTGATTGACTTTGCGATTCAGAGCAAAGGCAGCTCAACGTTCGAAGGACTGGATACCTGGCATCAGAAGGCAGACGGTAAATCGCTGATTGACTATGCGTTTCATATGATTATCACCGATATGCCGGATTCACGACTCCCCGAGATGCAGAAGCTGGCCGACGAGGGTGTGACCTCTTACAAGCTGTTTATGGCCTATCCAGGCGTGCTCTATGTGGATGACGGTACGCTTTACCGGGCGTTTCGTCAGGCGGGGGAGAACGGTACACGGATCTGCATGCATGCCGAAAACGGTATTGTGATTGATGAGATCATCAAGGAGGCACTGGCCGACGGACATACCGAGCCGAAGTACCATGGGTTAACGAGACCCACCCGGATGGAGGCCGAGGGGGTGTATCGCTCCATCGCGATCGCGGAGGTCGCCAAGGTGCCCCTCTATATCGTGCACCTTTCGTGCTCGGATGCGCTTGAGGAAGTCAAACGCGCGCGTGCCCGCGGTGTGGATGTCATTGCGGAAACCTGTCCGCAGTATCTGTTTCTCGATCAGAGTTACTACGATCAGGAGGGTTTTGAGGGCGCCAAGTACGTCATGACGCCGGCACTTCGGGAGAAATGGAATCAGGATGAACTGTGGCAGGGGCTGAAATTCCGTGACCTTGAGACGATCGCAACGGATCATTGTCCGTTCTGTTTTAAGGATCAAAAAGAGTTAGGACTCGATTCCTTTACCAAGATTCCAAATGGAGCGCCTGGAGTCGAAAACCGGATGAGCCTGATTTACAACGGCGGTGTGGTGAAGGGGCGGATGGATCTCAACCGCTTTGTTGAGGTCACCTCAACGGCGGCGGCCAAGGCCTTCGGACTTTTTCCGAAGAAGGGCACGATCGCTGTGGGCACAGATGCGGACATCGTGATCTTCGACCCGGAGCGTACCGAAACAATCAGTGTCAAAAATCCCTGCACACATCATATGCGTGTCGATTATTCCGCTTATGAAGGTTTCGAGGTCAAAGGTTTCACTGAAACGGTGTTGAGCCGAGGCCGCGTTATCATCGAAAACAACGAACAGAAGATTGAGCGGGGTGGCCAGTTCGTCAAACGGGCCCTGACCGGCGCACATCTTTCAGGCTAATATCGCTCGTTTATCTACCGGACCGACGGGCGTAACCGACAACGTCCGGCGGTCTTATATCTGGAGATTGCTCCGTGTATAAACTTTATGGAAGTCTGGGAGCGGCAAGTCTCGCACCGCATTGCGTTCTAGAGGCCTCGGGCGAGCCGTATGAGTTCATCCCGGTCAATATCTCCGACGAGGTTGAACGCGATCCCGAATATCTGAAATTAAATCCCCATGGCCGGGTTCCAACATTGGTGATGGGCGGTGAGGTTATGATGGAGTCCGCGGCGATATCGATGTACCTCGCGGATAAGCACCCGGAAGCGAACCTGTCACCAGCATTGGATGATCCCCAGCGTTGGGAATATCTACAGTGGATGACTTATCTCACAAATACCCTGCAGGAGACCATGCTGTTGAAGCGGTACAGTTCAGGCTATACCACGGATACTGACACTTCCGCGGTGTCAGATTCAGCTGCAACGCGCCTCACACAGATTCTTCATGTGCTCGATGCGGGGTTGCAAAAACACGTGGGACCCTTTTTCCTGGGCGACAACTTGAGTACTGTAGATATTTATCTCAACATGGTACTTGGCTGGGATCCGGACATTGGCGCTGGCGCAAGTGAGACGAAAGACTGGCCGAATGTTAGGAAGAATTATGACGCTCTGTTTTCCCGAAAGGATGTGGCCAAGATCCTGCTCGAAAATGACTTTCCGGGCCCGGTATCCTGACCGGGATACTGTTCGGAATCAGTTCAACCACTGACCCTCAGGAATGGAGTCGATCTCTTTTCCTGCCATCCAGCGTCCATGGAACTGAAGTCCTTCTTCTTCCATCCTTGCGAAAAAGTTTTTCGGATCATCTCCTTCGATGTGGGCGCGGTGCGCATCCGCGTCAATGAAGATCTGTGTGTAAAGAAAGACGTTTGGATTATCTGTAGCCCGGCACACAAAAAACTGCTTCATACCGGGCTGGTTCTCAAGGCAGGTGTAGCGGTATTCGTTAATGAGTTGCTCGATACGGTCAAGGTCGCCCTCTACCACCGCTGTCACATGAACGATGTAGGTCATTCCGATGCCCAAAGTTCGGTGCTGAGGTAGCGTTCACCCGTATCCGCAAGGATGGCAAGTAGCTGCCGACCTTCCGCTTCTTCGCGTTTGGCGTACTCAAGCATTCCGACCACTGCCGCGCCACACGAGATGCCGCAAAAGATACCCTCGCGCTGTGCAAGTTGTCGTGCCACATCTATAGCGTCGTCGGCATTTACAGCGATCACGTCGTCGTAGGCGTTTTGATCGAGTGTGTCGGGTATGAACCCAGGCGCGGTGCCCATAATGCGGTGTTTACAGGCGATGCCTTTTGACAGGATGGGAGAGTTGTCTGGTTCTGTGGCAACGATCGTGATCCCGGGTATGGACTCACGCAGGACCGACGACAAGCCGCTGATGGTGCCGCCCGTGCCAGTGGTGCAGATAACTGCACCAAGATCACTGTCAAAATCTTCAATGATTTCGCTCGCGGTCTGGCGGTGCGATTGGGGGTTGGCAGGGTTGTAGTGCTGGCCGACGAAAAAATAACCTTTCTCTTTTTCAAGCCGCCGAGCTTCCTCGATAGCGCCTACGGTACCCTTCTCGGCAGGCGTCAACACCAGTTCCGCGCCAAAGGCCTTGAGAATGGCTTTACGCTCCTCGCTCATGTCGGCCGACATCACAAAAACAGCAGGGTAGCCCTTCACTGCGGCAACCATCGCAAGACCGATGCCAGTATTGCCGGACGTCGGCTCGACAAGCGTGTCACCCGGTTTCAGAACGCCGCGCGCCTCCGCGTCCTCAATCATGTTCAGCGCCGGCCGGTCCTTGACCGAACCCCCGGGGTTAAAACTCTCGAGTTTGACCCACAGGGAACTTGCTCGACCGGGATCGAATTGGTGCAAGCGGATGGTCGGGGTGTTCCCGATGGTTTGCAGGATATTGTCGTACTTCATAACTCTATTTTAACGGCTTGGGCGCGCATTAAACCTCGTGGAAAAAAGGAAATGAATCCAGACTGGAAATGGAAATATGGTTGAGGGTAACGGGCGCGGTCGAAGCAATCGCCAGAGAGGACCGATACCGTGGAGCCGCGGGTAGGTCATACAGGGTAGTTCCGTCTATATCCTTTGGCCGCCATTCGGTAGAACAGAGCATCGCTGGCCTATCCGGGTCGACCGTGACCGAAAATCGGTTTAGTGGTAAACCAAGACCGAGGCCGTGCAGTTTCAGGTACGCCTCTTTTCGTGTCCAGCAGGCAAAGAATGCTTCTGATTGACGAGACGCCGGTAGGGCCATTAGTTCAGCGATTTCGGCGGTGGAGAAAAACCTCTGAGCAAGGCCTACCCAGGTATGGCGTGTCGGAGCCCGGATGCGCTCAACATCGATCCCGAGCGCCGCTTCCCGGCAAGCAGCAATACAGGCTTGATCGTTCGAGGGGGAAAGATTGAAGAACAAAGGACTGCCTTGAAGATGAGGTTTGCCTTTTTCCCCGTAATTGAAAGTGACCTCGACTGGGCTAAGACTTAACAGTTTCGCAAGTACGGCGCGGAGCAGTCCCCGACAGACAATAAAACGGGAGCGGTCCCGCTCAAAAACAAAACGGGCAGCACGTTGCTTTTCGGTATCGGAAAGGCAGGTGAATAATGATGTATCCGCGTTTTTGAGGTCTTCAAGGGAAACTTGCCAGACATCGACCCCAATCGGAACATCCACGCGAATATCCACTATGTGTCTTCAGCCGTCGGTGCAGCCGGTTTGGCAAACACAATCATGGCGACTCCGGTTAGGACGACGACACCGCCCAACAGCACGCCCATGCTCGGGCGTTCGCCCAGCAACAGCACCGAGAAGGCAATAGTAAACACCGGTAAAAGCAATAGCACGGGCATCACGTGAGATACAGGATTGCGACGCAGGACGGTAAACCATACGCCATAGCCCGCGACCGTCATGATGAGTCCAAGGTAAGCGACACTGCCCCAGCCAATCCAGGTCGCGTGGGTCAAGGCTTCCCACTGGCCGTCCTCGAACAGAAATGATCCCAAGAGCATTTGTGGGGCAGCCAGCACACCAATCCAGGCGATGCCGGTAAGCCCATCAAGTTGATTGCTAATCCTCTTATACATGATCTGCCCGACCGCCCAGATCATTGCACCGCTTCCTGTCAGGAAGATCGCGAGCAGTTGACCCTCCGTATCGGGAAGGCCGGCAATAAGCACGATGCCGAGAAACGAAACCGCCATGCCGCAAACTCGAATGAGTCCCGGTCTTTCCCGAAAGATCAGTACCGCAAGCAGCACCCCACAGGGCACTTCCAAATGAACCACGATAATGGCGAGGGATGCATCGATCATGGAAAGGCCTGTAAAGGTCAGACCGTACTGGATGGTCGAGCCGATCAGGGCAATCCAGAAAAGATCCTTCATACAATTTCGGGGTATGGGGACGAACCAGACGAGCACCAACGCCGCGATAAAGAAGCGGAGGCTCATCAACAGCAGCGGTGGGAATTCTGCAAGGCCTGCTTTGGCTACGGTAAACCCAAGCGCCCAGCTCAGAGGAACAAAAAGAGAGATAAGCAGTTCCCGGCCTTTCATTGTGCGTTAACGATAGAGGTCATCATGGTAATGTTTCTTTCAGAAAGACGCCTGCTGGCGGTTGGCAAGTCATCATGGATCAGGTAGGCTGCGTTCGCGTCCATCTGCCTCAAGGAAAAGACCAGTGCTTCGGAATTTGCTGAAAAGCCTGATCACGACGTTCATTATTTTTTGTGCCGGTATTATCCCTGTTCTGGGGTCGCCTGGCGTATCCGACCAGCCTTTGTGGTTTAAGACCGGTTCCGGTAACGGAACAACGGCCGTGCAGGCGATGGCTGGGGTGAGCGGTGATGACGCGTTCCTGCTTTCCGCGGTTAGCGCGTCTGGCTTCAGTCTCAGCGGATTCTGGGGGGAAGGGCAGGGGTTGTCATCCCTGTCTCCTGCGCAGTCGTTTACCCAGCAGGAGGCGAGCCTTTTCCACGGGGAACATGAGCAACCGTCACATTTTACAGGCGCAGCCCTCGATTTTTTGAAAGGAGGGTTTCAGTTCACCTCTGGAGTTTCCCAGATCGGCGTCTTGAATGTGCCCGATCGTGTGAGTTGGTTCGCCGGCGCCACGTCGGAGAGCCTCGTTGTCCAGTTTTCTCGCGTGGACGGTCAAGAATCGGGTGTGGCCCATTCAGCAGGGCTGCAAATGCGCCTGCCTTTTGGAATAGTCCAGGCCGCCTATACCGCGGCGGCTTCCGATGCAGTCTCCACGGTGCTTAGTTGGCAGTTGCCATTGAGCCGAGATTTGTCCCTGGGATTTGAATTTCGGGACGGCCACAGCACACGATTTGCCGACGGTATTTATCAGCGTTGGGTTCTCAACATTTCCGGCAGCCTTTTGGGTCAGGAGACTTTGTTTGCCCGTGAAGGCGGAAATACTGGCGCCGATATAGCCACGACCGCACTTCTTGCGGCGGGCGCGGTAGGCGTGGCTTTGGTAGCAACTTCCGGCAGTGACGGTGCAGACAACCAACTTCGTTTTTCCACCCAGCATGAGGCTGCACGGAACGTGCTGAACGGGGTTAACCCGACCTCGGTTGCGCAGAATCTTGAGTATGGGGGTTGGGTTTACCGTAATCCGGATAACACTTTCAGTGCGACAGAGCCGATTAAGGGTACTGTGGATCGAGTCAACATCGGCTCGCCAACCAGTGTTCCCTCAGGATACGCAACCGCAACCTACCATACGCATGGTGCCTACGATCCTAAGTATGACAGTGAAAACTTTTCTTACCTCGACATTACGATGAACAATAACTGGGGAGTCGATGGGTATCTCGGGACTCCGGCGGGATACTATAAATTCCATCATTACCTGACCGGGGTGATCACCACACTCGGCACGATCGCCAACTGACCGTTGATTACAAGTTTTGAAGCGCAATCGAAAAAACAACACGAACAGATAGAGGGCTCCATCACGGTGAACAAACATTTGTCCGTTGATGCATTAGTTATCGGCGCAGGAATTATTGGCACGGCTGTCGCGCTGGAGTTGTCGAAAGCCGGCCGAAAGACCATATGTGTCGATCGAGCCCCTAAGGCGGGTTACGGTTCAACCTCGAGTTCCTGCGCGATTATCCGTGTCCATTACTCGACGCTTGAAGGCACCGCTTTCGCATTTGACGCCTATCATGACTGGGAGCACTGGTCGGAATACCTTGGGCCGAATGTTTTGGCTGATCTTGGGGTCGCCCGGTTTCATGAAACGGGGGCCCTGGTAATGAAGACCGAGGGAAACGGGCACCTCAAGAATGTGGTTGAGAATGTTCGCGCACTCTCTATTCCTTTTGAGGAATGGGATGAGGGCAAGATCACCGAACGGCTTCCAGGTTACGACCTGCGTTGTTTTGCACCGGCAAAACGAATGGAAGACCCAGCGTTTGGAGAGCCGGGTGCAGGGCGGATTACGGGGGGTGTTTTCTTTCCAACAGCGGGATACATTAATGACCCCCAGCTCGCCTCCCAAAATATACAGGTAGCCGCCGAGGCGGCTGGCTGCTCCTTTTTGTTTAACCGTGAGGTCGTCCAGATTCCTTCCGAAGGCGGGCGAGTCAAAGGCGTGTTGCTGGCCGACGGGACGGAGATTAAAGCTCCGGTAGTCGTGAACGTTGCCGGCCCCCACTCATCCAAGGTTAACGAACTTGCCGGCGCAGTTGCCGATATGCGGATCACCACACGTGCCTTGCGACAGGAGGTAGCGCACGTGCCAGCACCGGAAGGTCTTGATTTCGAGGGCGCCGGACTCGTGGTGTCCGATAATGATATTGGGGTCTACTGCCGACCTGAGACGGGAAACTATGTTCTCGCCGGAAGCGAAGATCCGCCTTGTGATGCTCATGACTGGGCGGATCCTGATGATTTCAATCGTGACTTTTCAGATCAGGCAACTACCCAGGCCCTACGCCTTGCGCAACGCATGGGAGGCCTTAAGTTACCTCACCGAATGCGCGGCGTGGTCGATCTCTACGATGTGACTGAAGACTGGCTTCCGATCTATGACCGCTCTGCAGTCGAGGGCTTTTATATGGCATGTGGGTCAAGTGGGAATCAATTTAAGAATGCGCCTGCAGCGGGGCGTCTGATGTCAGGCCTGATCGATTACTGTGAATCGGGGAGGGATCACGATCGCGAACCTTTCCAATTTAAGCTCCGGCACATTGATTTCGAGCTCGATACAGCCAGCATGTCTCGGCGTCGGGAGATCAATCCGGACAGCAGTTTCTCAGTGTTGGGGTAGACAGGACAAGATCCCGGCAAAGAGTGTGGACTAGACGATCTCGAGCCCAAATTGCTCAGCGGTCTCGATGAGAAGTTCCCAAAGAGACTCCGCAAAGCCTCGCGGAATGAAGAGTTCATAGCCAGCCTCGCTGCGCCACAAGGTGATACCAACGTGATGAATTCCTCCTGAAGCCACCTGATTGACGACAAAGCGGTCTTGTCGCAGATCGGTAGGAAGCAACCGATTGAGGCATGCGGACGCCTCAGGGCCTGAAACTAGAATTCGGGTACGGGAGTGTGAGATATCGAGTGTGACGCCGGTCTCGGCATCGAGTGGCGAGGGTTCGACATCTAGCAGCCACCATTTTAGTGCCTCTACCCGAAGGGCGCTTCCCTTTTCCCCGCAGATGACCTCGCCCGGTCGTGGAGTCTTTGAACTGCCGATTGCTTGCGCAACTGTCGTACCGACCGTCCCCAGGGTTTCCGGCCAGGCACTCATCTGGTACAGATTGAGGTCTGGAACCTCCTGGAGGCGGACACCCGGCTCCCCCGGCCGGCCGTGCAGTCCCCGGTGATAATTTGCGGCCAGTGCGGATTGTCGTTTAGCCATACATCCGCTCTCCTTTGGGATCGTACATATGCGGCGAGACAATCTCGACAGCCGTATTGCCCTTGCGAACCGGATCGGCGCAGACGACCTCGCGATCCTGCCAGGCATCATGACCACCTTTGATAAAGCCGAGTCCGATCCAGTGACCAAGTACAGGAGAGTGGGTAACAGCTGTGATCCAGCCTGCACCGTAGCCCGAGATCTCGTCTGCGGCACACAGGATAGCACCGGCGTTGAAGATCTCCCGTCGGTCACGTGGGAAGATACCGACCAACCGTGGCCGGTCTGCTCGGACAAGTTCGGGCCGCTTACGAAGTACACTGCCAATGTAGGACTTCTTGTCTGATGCCATGCGGCCAAGACCTGCGTCTTCAATGGTTACTCGACCGTCCAGTTCGGCGCCGGTGACGTGACCCTTTTCGATTCGAAGTGCGCCGAGCGCCTCGAGGCCGTAAAGGCAGCCATCCATCGGTTGGGCAACATCCCAGAGGTTCTGCATGACTTCCGGTCCGAAGTCCGAGGGTACGTAGACCTCGAAAGCCCGTTCGCCTGAAAAACTGATCCGGGCAATGCGTGCCGGAATCCCGCCTCGCATCGAGGCTTGGACCACGCCCATGAAGGGTAGCGCTTCGTCTGAGACCAGCGTGGGCTGTTCGACGCAGGCGGCAAGCACTTGCCGTGATAGCGGGCCGGCAACCGCGACACCGGCCCATTGCTCCGAGACAGAGGTCAGGTGGACTTTCAGATCGCTCCAGCGGGTTTGAATAAGTTCCTCGAGAAAGGCCATGACCTTAGCCGCATGCGCGGTGGTGGTCGTCATGAAATATTCATTCTCTGAAAGGCGCCAGGTGGTGCCGTCATCCATAACCAGTCCATCGTCCCGCAGCATAATGCCGTACCGGGTTTTGCCAACCGCCAGTTTGGCGAAGGCGTTGCTGTAGACTCGGTTCAGCAGTTCGGTTGCATCCGGTCCCTGAATGGCGATCTTGCCGAGGGAGGTGACATCGCACAGCCCCACCGTACGGCGTACCGTTTCGGCTTCGCGAACATAGGCTTCACTGATGGTCTCGTCCTCGCGGGCGAAAAACCAGGGGCGATGCCACAATCCTGCCATGGTCATGGTCCCGCCCGCGGAGAGATTCCACTCATGCAGCGGGGTGCGACGAAGAGGCCGAAAGTGCGGCCCAACATTTCTCCCCTTCAATGCGCCGATACTGATCGGCGTATAGGGCGGTCGAAATGTTGTCGTACCGACCTCAGGTATTTCCTTGCCCAGCGCCTCAGCCATTAGCGCGATTCCGATAATGTTGCCCATCTTGCCCTGGTCTGTTGCCATGCCGAGGGTGGTATAACGTTTGAGATGTTCCACTGACACGTAACCTTCATGTTGTGCCAAGCGGATATCGTCGGTGGTGACGTCATGCTGTGGATCGACAAAGGACTTTAATTTTTTGCCTGAAGTGCGAACTTCGTAAAGCGGGTCAATCGGACCCTCCCAGTTGCCTGCGACTGGAACTGTGGCGATCTGTGAGGGATTCTCAAGTATCTGTAAGGCTTGGGTGGCCGCGTCACGCCCGGAGTTTGCGCAGGCCTCGTGGTCCCAGATTCCCGCCGCGCTTCCAGCAGCAAGGATCGCCTCTTCACAAGCAGGCGCGAGAAAGCAGGCCAGTTCTGGATTCCAGATCGGTTTAATACCCCGGTGCGAGAACAGATTGACCACGGGCGACCACCCGCCCGAGACCAGAATCAGATCGCAGTCGATTCGATCGGAAGATTGCCACCCGACCGTCTGGCGTCGCGCCAGTTGCAGGCCCGATACGACTTTACCGCCGAGGACCTTCTCCGGCGCGGAGTCAAGACGCAGTTGGATGCCACCGGCTTCGCACAATGATCGTAAAGTCCCGGGAATAGAACTCCTGGAGTCAAGCACAACCACCTGGGCGCCTGAACTGGCGAGATCGGACGCCGACGCATAGGCGGAGTCATTGTTGGTGGCGATGACAATGTCCTCGCCCGGCTGGATCGCAAATCGGTTGAGGTAGGAGCGCCCCGCATTCGCGGTCATGACACCAGGCCGGTCGTTGTTGCCGAAAGCAATATGGCGTTCAAGGGCGCCGGTAGCAAGAATGGTAGAGCGGGCACGCAGGGTCCAAAAGCGTTGGCGCGGTAGCCACGAGGGCGGATCGCTTAGATGGTCTGTCACGCGCTCCAGCAATCCGGCAACTCCTCCGTCGTAAAGGCCGAACGCAGTGGTGGATGTCATTATGCGTACACCGGCGCTGTCCAGTTGNCACAATTCGTCGCGCAGTGCGGTGGCGCAACCAGGATGACTCAGGCTGTCGCCCCCGAGCGTGGCATCCTGTTCGACCAGTACAACGTCGCACCCGGCGAGCGCTGCAGCGAGCGCAGCCGCCCGTCCTGCCGGTCCACTCCCGACAACTAGCAGATCACAGTAGCCATGGGCGTGTTCATAATGATCTGGGTCAGCCTCTCGTGAGGCTTGACCCATTCCGGCTGCCTTGCGGATAATTTTTTCGTACCGCATCCACATCCCGGTGCCACGACCCCACTCGAAGGGGGGTAGACCCATAAAAGTCTTGTAGTAAAACCCGGCTGCAAAGAAGCGCCCAAACAGGTTGTTGACTGCAGCAAAATCGGTGCGAACGCTGGGCCAGGCGTTCTGGCCACGGGCCACCAGGCCGTCATAAAGGGGTTGGGTTGTCGCGCGGACATTGGCATCCCGNCGNGCGCCNTCACCGACCGTGACCAATGCGCCCGACTCCTCGACCCCGGCCGACATGATTCCGCGGGGCCGGTGGTATTTGAAACTCCGTCCAAGGATCTGCTCACCATTGGCCATNAGGGCCGATGCCAGGGTGTCACCAGTGAAACCCTTCATTGAGATACCGTCCCAACTGAAACTGAGTGGCGTACTGCGGTCGATATGACCGCCTTTAGCGAGGCGTCGAGCGGTCATGATTCGTCTGNCCNNNCNNGTTCGGTNGNNAGNGCNNGNGCNANGCCNTNNTGAGCCGGTCGGACAGAGTGGATAGCGTGGGTGCGAGTATCTCGTTCAACCACGATCCACATCCTGCACCCCTGAAGGTGTTGCCAGGTCTCCAATACCACTCCATCGAGATTTTCGCGCTGGAATACGGCCTCAAGCCATTCGGATTCCGGAGCGTCGAGCGCAGGATACTCAACTGAGGCATCACCNCCGTAGCTGAATTCGCTGTGGTCTCGCATGCCGCAGAAAGGACAGGAAATTCTGAGCATGACAGTTCTAACCGTGCAGTTTGGGGTCGGGGCCTGCACCGCGCTCATCAATATTGATGCCGCGGGCAAACCGGTCTAACGTGTGATTCGCAATAACGGGATCGGGGCGGTTATTTGCAATCAGGTCAGCAAAGTACCAGCCGGATGCCGGACTCGCCTTGAAACCGCCATAGTTCCAGCCGGCGTTCAAGTAGAGATTTTTGAGCGGAGTCTTGCAGATGAACGGAGCGCCATCCATGGACATATCCATCACGCCCGACCAGTGNCGCAGCAATCGCACCCGACCTAAGCAGGGCAGGATCGATGTGGCACATTCTGCAACGTCCTGCACGATGGGAAGATTGCCGCGTTGGGCATAGGACTTGTACCAGTCAAGATCGCCGCCGAAAACCATCCCGCCCTTGTCTGACTGAGAAATATAGAAGTGTGCGCCGCCGACACCGAACACCACGACATGGTCGAGCAGGGGTTTGAGGGGCTCAGATACAAAAGCTTGCAGCTTATGTGTCTCAATAGGGAGTTTTCCAAGGTCGGCCATCCGCCACAGTCTTGAGGTATTTCCGGCAACGGCGAAGCCGACCTTGTTAGCTCGAATAACCCCGCGGCTGGTCTGAAGGCCGGTGACTGTACTACCGTCGCGCTCTACGCCGGTGACTTCACAGTTCTGAAGAATATCAATACCGTGCTGGTCGGCGCCTCGGGCGTAGCCCCAGGCAACGGCATCATGCCGGGCGGTGCCGGCACGGGGCTGCGCCATCGCGCCAATAATCGGAAAACGGGCATCCGTAGAATAGTTGAGGTGGGGGATAGTGCGCTTCAGTGTCTCGAGATCCCACAGTTCGCCGTCAGAGCCGGTAAGGCGCATTGTGTTGTAACGTCGGGCGGCACCGTCACGGGCGGCCGGTGAATGCAGCAGGGTCACGTGGGCCCGCTGACTGAACATCACGTTGTAGTTAAGATCGTGGCTCAGGTTTTCCCAGAGCTTGAGAGAATGTTCATAAAACTCACGGTTGCCGGGAAGCATGTAGTTGGAGCGGACAATAGTGGTGTTCCGCCCTGCATTCCCACCGCCAAGCCAGCCTTTTTCCACGACGGCGACATTGGTGATACCATGGTTCTTCGCGAGATAATACGCGGTAGCGAGCCCGTGCAGTCCGGCGCCGACAATCACGACATCATACTGCGCCTTGGGTTCAGGGTCACGCCAGGCGCGCTCCCAACCCTTCTGGCCGGTCAGGCCGTTGACGAATACTTTCCAGGCGGAATAGGGTTTCATGTTTCGAATTGAAGAGCCGGGTCGAGTTGTGCGCAGGAGCCGGACACCCACGGAATTCCGTGAGCGGAAATAATCCGTCGCCAGCAGAGAAAAACTTCGCTCAGCTCGCCATCAAAATAGTTAAGACCAGGATCGGGAGGTCGATTCAGGCTGTTATTCATACGAACGGCTCACGATGGTAGTCGGGCCATCCTAAATTGGACAGAGCCAATTTAAAACCGAAACTGAAGCAAAGTCGATAACCAATACGTCATTTGATATGCCCGCTCCGTCTTCCGCCAATCGTCACGCCCCCGCACTGCTCGCCTGGGCAGTATGGTCATTGGGTGCCGGACTATTTCTCCTGGGATTTTTTCACCGGGTGGCGCCTGCCGTCCTGCATCGTGAACTCAGCCTGGATTTTGGCTTGAGTGCAGCGTCGTTGGGAAGCCTCTCCGCTCTTTACTTCTATTCTTATGTGTTGATGCAGATTCCCACCGGATTGTTGGCTGATCGATTTGGCCCCCGTCGACTACTGATGGCCGGACTGGTGCTCAGCACTCTCGGCGCGATTATCTTTGCAATGGCCCCATCGTTGTTTTGGGCTGGGGTGGGACGTTTGTTGATCGGCGGATTTGTGGCCGTTGGTTTTGTATGTACCCTGAAGCTCGCCGCTCATTGGCTCGCGCCGGAGCGATTTGCTTTGGCAGCAGGGTTGCTGTTGGTAGCCGGTATGACGGGAGCGGTCTTTGCTGGGGTGCCGCTGCACCTTGCAAGCGGAGCGTTTGGCTGGCGGGCAGTTACGCTAGTTGTGGCCGCCGTCGGGATTGTTCTGGCCGTGGTGGTGTGGTGGGTCGTCCGGGACGATCCGACCGACCGGGGATATTTGGGCTACGTAAATGTTTCCCCCGTAACTGCTAAACGCGAATCTGAGTGGCAGAGACTGAGACGGGTCTTTCGCTACCGGAACACGTTACTCCTCGCAATTGCGCCAGGTGGAATCGTAGGGTCGATCTTGGCGTTCTCGGGATTATGGGGCATCCCTTTTCTGACGCATGTCTATGGTATGTCTTCAACCGCTGCGGCGACTGTGTGTTCAAGCATTATGTTGTCGTGGGCGTTCAGTGGCCCGCTCTTTGGAATCATCTCCGAGCGGATTGGGTTGCGCAGGTTGCCTTATCTTGTAGGGACCTGCATTGCGTTTGTGTGTTGGGCAGTGGTGATTCTGGTGCCGGATCTTCCTCGGGGTTTATTGATCGGTGCACTTCTAGGCGCAGGATTCTTCTCGGGTGGGATGATCCTCGGATTTACCCAGGCTAAAGAATCGGTTCCGATGAATCTGGCGGGCACGGTCTCCGGAGTGGTCAATATGGGAGTGATGTGTGGGCCTATGCTCCTCCAGCCGTTGATCGGCTGGTTGCTGGATCGGCATTGGAACGGTAGTGTCGGCGTTGATGTGCTTAGGATTTACACTTTCGAGGGCTATCGCCTCGGATTTTCTCTGATGCTGGTGTGGCTGGTGGTGGCTATCCTGAGTATTGCGCTCAGCCGTGAGACGCATGCAGAGCAATATTCAGATCAGGAGTGCAAGTGAAAGAAGCGATAGATACCCAAGACATAGAGCTCAAGCGGTTTTTAAAAGCGTATCCAGAAACCGAATTTGTAGATGTTTTGTTGCCGGATTTATGCAACATCGTTCGCGGCAAACGCGTTGGCCGCAAGCATTTGGAGAAGTTGTACGACCAAGGCATTCTGATACCAAGCTCCACTTTTCTTCTTGACGTTAATGGAGTCGGGACTAACGCGGGAGGGCGTGGTTTTTCGGATGGGGATCCCGATGTGACGGTACGGCCGGTTGCCGGTTCGTTGGCACCCGTACCCTGGGCGGGGCCTGGTGCGGCGCAGGTACTGGGTATTCTTCATGAACTGGATGGAGAGCCCTGTCCGGTAGACCCAAGGCATGTNCTTCGTAGGGTTGTGTCGCGGTTGGCGGACGATGGNCTCAANCCCGTGGTCGCGCTTGAGCTCGAATTTTATCTATTGGATAGCGCATTGGCTGATGCTGGTGAAGCGCATCCGCCGGTACTTCCNGATACGGGTCGACCCGCTGAACGTACACAGGTTTACAGCCTGGCAGATCTGGATGGAGTGAGCAGTTTTCTGGCCGAGATGGAATCGGNGTGCGCGGCACAGAGAGTGCCCTTGGGAGGTGCAAGTTCAGAGTATGCGGCCGGGCAGTTTGAGATCAACCTGGAGCACGTCAGTGATCCCGTTGCGGCTGCAGATCATGCGATCCTATTGCAGCGGGCGGTCAGAGGCATCGCGAGGAAACATGGGGTAGCCGCAACCTTTATGGCGAAGCCATACCCCGACAGTGCCGGAAATGGCCTGCATACCCACGTTAGTATCCTTGATGATTCCGGCCGNAANATCTTTGATGACGGATCCGAACAAGGCAGCGATCGGCTGCGACAGGCCATNGCCGGAACGCTNGCGCTGCTTCCAGAATCGATGGCGATCTTCGCGCCGAACTTGAATTCTTTCCGTCGGTTTGGCCCTAACCTTTATGTCCCGACGGGAAGAACTTGGGGCTATAACAATCGTTCAGTCGCAGTCCGGGTCCCGGCAGGTGCGCCCGAGGCACGACGACTTGAGCACCGGATGGCGGGAGCCGACGCNAACCCNTACCTTACCTTAGCGGCGATCCTAGCCGGTATTCATCATGGCATCGAGCATCAGCTCGAACCACCGGTGGCACGACAGGATAATGCTGGCGCGGAGTTGGATCCAAAGGTGCCGTTCGTATGGCAACGCGCACTCGACCGAGTGGCAAGGGCCGAATTCCTGCCCGACTATATGGGCTTGGCTTACCTTGAGCTATACCGCGAGTGCAAGCAATTTGAACTCGACGCGTTTTATAAAGAATTCACACCTCTGGAATTCCGCTGGTATCTTGCGCCCGAATAAAAGACTTGTTGCGGGTTAGCCCAGTGCTACCAGGATGATCGCGCTTGCGCCGAGGAACATCCCAATCGTGTAGCGCAGATTCCAGGTGAAGCACTGAAGCATTCCCACCCCATAACGACTTTGCATAGCGAGATTGAGGCCCGAGATAGGTCCTCCGGTTGCGCCGACGGACCAAGTGACGAGGAAGATAAAAGCCAATANAGCGGGTTCGGGGTTAAGTGGCNNGACGATGGCGGATGCAGCGACGATGCTGACAATTGCGTGCACCCCGGCAACCGCCAGTAAGAGCAGAATAGCGAGCAGAGCAATGGCAATCTCGGCCGTAAATCCGACCACATCAAGCGTGGGTTGGGTTTTTGCTACCAGCACGGAAATACCGGTAGCCATAACCCCGGTGCTAAAAAAAAGTCCTAATTCTGCGTACATGTCCGGCAGACGGGTGCAACTGAAATTTCGAACGGTTCTGATCGCTCGGAATAGTGACTCGCGGAATGTGGCTACCAATGCCGTCACGATCAGAGANANNGCTGANACCAGNACCAGTACCGAAANATCTGGAAAAAGNGANTTNGCTGCCAGAATGCAGACAACCATAANAGAGGGNACTAAAAGGGCTCGGAAGTTAACGGGATAGCCCTCGAAGGTATCCATTCGCCNCGACTGAGAGAATCGGTATTCGGTCCAGGTGATTNCCAAACCAAAAAAGCAAAGTGGCATCGACAGTAGCCACAGGTCCGGCAGCTTCGTTCCGGGGGCATACAAGAGACAGGTCCCCATCGCCGCAAAAAATGGTGACCACAGTGCCGCCAACGAGAATCCCCGCTGAAGACTGGTCGCAGTTGTGCGGCCAAGTTTCCCTTTTTTCGCAAGAGCATCTCCGAAAATAATGAGCGCCGAGAGATTGATCACTGATGAGAAGAAATGGATTCCGGCGAGGGTCTGTAAAAAGGCTTTTTTGCCGGTCCGGGGTATCTGTCGGCCAGNGCCTCGCGTGTCGGTGATCAATCTCAGAAAACTTACTGCCGAAAGCAGGCTGATCAAGAGATGATTCTGCGTCAGCATTTGTTTGATCGGGAACCCGTCATAGCCATGAGACCAGGCAAACGCGAGACAGGTGAAGCCAATTGCCACAAAAACGAAGCATTGGATGCGTTGAGCTCGTCGGTTACGCGACCAGAGTAGGACTAGAGCCGAGAGGGCGCTGAACCCAGANACCCACAGGAAGTCCGAAAGGCCGAAGCCCGCAAGTACAGATGCGACAATCATAACGAGCAGCAGAACTCCGGCAAGACGATGCTGCGGGGTTTGTTTACCGTTATCAATCAATGAAGGGGTTATCCATCTTTATATATTCGAAAGAGCGGTTGGCAGCTAAATCGAAGAGCGTGCAACCTCCCTACTATTTTAGAAGGCTTTCCTGTGAGCCGTGTGCCTGCCCCGGGTAGATTCCTGTCACTATCCGGGGAGCATAGGCAATGCTGGTGCTTTCGGTCAAAATAGCAGGCTGCTCAATTAGAGGTGAAGTCAAGGAATGCGCATGCCGGACTTTGATGACAGTTCCATCATTGAACGTATCGAAACCTTCAGCCGTGAGTATCTGTCATTTGTACGGGTCAGTTGTCGTGATGGAGGCGTTGGATGGGGACAGGTATCACCCTATAACTCAGACATCACAG
>NHDO01000083.1 GCA_002171735.1 Proteobacteria bacterium TMED61
CCCATTTTTTTCATTGGGATTCTCATGGAAAGACAAGTCAAGCTTCAAGCCAAGAACGTTCAGAAAACTTACGGCCCCGTAGTTGCCCTGGAGGGGACCTCGATAGATCTGCTTGAGGGGGAATTCTTGACGCTGCTCGGACCCTCTGGCTCTGGCAAGACCACGCTGCTGATGGCAATCGCGGGATTGAATGATCCGGATTCGGGAGAGATTTGGATTGATGGAGAGTTAATGACCTACACGCCGTCTCATCAACGCGGACTGGGCATGGTTTTCCAGAACTATGCGCTTTTTCCACACCTTACGATTTACGAGAACATCGCATTCCCTTTGAAGATGAGAAAGATGTCTAAAGATGTGATTGATGAACAGGTTGCGCGCGTGCTCAGTACCGTTCAGCTACCAGACGTGCAAGAACGATTCCCCGCTGAGTTATCAGGAGGCCAACAACAAAGAATTGCTCTGGCCCGCTGTTTTGTCTACGAGCCTTCGATCATTTTGATGGATGAACCATTAGGCGCGCTTGATAAGAAGTTGCGTGATTCTTTGCAACGAGAAATTAAACACCTGCACAACAATCTCGGTATTACAGTGATCTACGTGACCCATGATCAAGAAGAAGCTATGGTCATGTCGGATAGGGTTTGTTTGATGAATGAAGGAAGAATTGAACAGATTGGAAGTCCATCAGATCTTTATTTTCGACCTAAATCAATATTCGCAGCGGATTTTTTAGGAGAGTCAAATTTGTTTGCGGGAAAGGTTGTCAGCCAAGCTGCGGAAGGTATGACCATCGAACGAGCAGACGGGGTTGCCGTCAGCGGTATTTGTGACGCCCAAGTATCTAACGGCGAGACGGTGCACTACATGATCAGACCCGAGAATATTCGGGTCTCCTTGGATAAAGGCAGCGAAGAAAACCTTACTGGAGGGAAACTAAAAGAGACGATTATGATTGGGCAACTAACCAAATACTTTCTTGAGCTGGCAGACGAATCAGAGTTGGTTGCTACGACGCTTACTGGAAGTCAGAAAGACTCTTTGCAAGACGGGGATCAGGTTTATTTCGGCTGGTCTACAAGCGATGCAAGGATAATGCTGGGTAGTTGACACGTGGCAAAGGTCTGATTAGAGCGCGCTGATGAATGTTTCTGAAAAGTGGCGTCGTCTTCTCCGGATATGGCCGATTTATCCGGCAGTGCTTTTCTTGTTGCTGTTATTTGTTTATCCAACGGCATTGCTTGTAGGCCTCAGCGTTTCGGACGTCGATGGGAAAATCTCGGTTGACCATTACGCTCGTTTGTTCGAGGGGGAGCTGTATACAAAAGTACTCCTGATTACGCTTAAGGTCGCGGCTTGGACGACTGCCTTTGCGATTATCGCCGGGTACCCGGTTGCGTACCTTCTGGCAAACGTTAAATCCTCCCTGAGAAACACCCTGATCATATGGGTGCTGCTTCCATTTTGGACCAGTTTTCTGGTGCGTACATTTGCGTGGCTTGTCTTGCTCGGACGAAAAGGGGCGATCAACGATCTTCTGATCGCGTTGGGTGTCATAGATTACCCAATTAAGATCATTTACAACTTTACCGGCGTAATGATCGGCATGGTCCATGCGCTCATGCCGTTGTGTGTGCTTACCATGTTAGCGGTCATGGAAAATATCGACACTAATCTCTCAAAAGCCGCGGGAACCCTTGGCGCTCGCCGCGGTCAGTCATTTTGGAGAATCTATTTCCCCTTGTCATTGCCAGGTGTTGCAGCGGGAGGTTTGCTTATATTTGTTACATCTTTAGGGTTCTTTATAACGCCCGCATTACTAGGTAGTGCCAGGGAAACGATGATCGTTCAATTAATTATGTTCCAGATTGACTCGATGCTGAACTGGGGTTTTGCGGGTGCGATCTCGATGTTGCTGCTCGCAACCGTGTTGGTTATTTTCTTCCTATACGATCGCTGGCTTGGTTTATCAACCCTGTCAGGAGGGGCCCAGGGTAAGACCGTTCATACGGAAACAAAGCGTAAAGAGGGATTGGGAACTCGAGTTGGGGTCGGTGTCCTCAACGCGCTCGGGTCGATTTGCGCAGGGTTTGGCGCCTTCTACGACAAGCTGGTAAAGCGAGATCCAGCTCGCCCCAGGACTGATAATTCACGGCGCTCTCTTTGGATTGTCGCGGGGCTTGTAATTTTCTTTCTTGCCGCACCAACATTTTTCATCGTGCCGGTATCGTTCACAGAGGAGGGATTTCTGTCGTGGCCGCCTAAAGGCTTTTCACTGCAATGGTACGAGAGTCTTGTAGCGGAGCTTTCTCCTTATCCAGCGGCCTTTGGACGGTCAGTGATTGTCGCCTTGTTTGCGGGATTCTTTGCCATGTTGGTTGGCGTTCCTGCTGCGTTCATGTTGGTACGGAAACAGTTTTTTGGAAAAGGAGCGGTTTTCGCATTTCTGGTTTCCCCGATTATTACTCCCCATATTATTTTGGCGATCTCACTCTTTTATTTGTTTGCGAAGTTGCACCTCATTGGCACATACCTTGGACTGATCCTCGGTCATACGGTAGTGACAATGCCCTATGTCATTGTGACCGTCATGGCGGTGATAAAGAACTACGACCTTCGCCTTGATCAAGCTTCTTGGACTCTTGGGGCAGGAAAACTTCAGACGCTACGCTTCGTCACGTTCCCGATTATAAAAGGGGGACTCATCGCAGCGTTTATGTTTGCGTTCATAATCTCGTTTGATGAACTCACCATGGCCATATATCTCACCGGGGGTGAGTTTTCTACTTTGCCAAAGCAGATGTGGGTTGATGCGGTCATGCGGGTTAACCCAACGCTAGCAGCGGTGGCGACAGTGATGCTGTTGTTTATGTCGGCAATTATTCTTGTTTCGGAATTCTTAAGACGCCGCAGTCTGCGGAGAATCGGATAAAAGCGAAGTGAGCACTTTTCTGGAAGAGCGCAAAGATTTGGCAGCAGCCTATCAGTGGTGCGAGCGCTGTGGATTTCACGAGGGCATAGACAACCATCTTAGTGTGATGGTTTCTACATCCCCCCCCCGATTCCTGATTAATCCCCGTGGCCGACACTGGTCAAGAATGACGCCAGACGCTCTTTTGGTTATCGATGAGCAGGGGAATACCGTTGATGGCAANGGNGAGGCACTGAGAACAGGGCCAACTATCCATGTCGCTATTCATCAAAACCATCCGANTGCNAANGTNGTACTTCACACGCATATGCCATACGCAACTGCCCTCACTGCNATAAAAGNNGGTGANCTGCGTCANGTGCATCAGAATTCAGCCCGCTTTCTAGATCAGTGNGCCTACGATCGAACCTTTAATGGGCTCGCATTCGATATGAATGAAGGCAAGCGCCTCGCGGAAGCGATGGGTGAGAAAAGGGTGCTNTTTATGGCTCACCATGGCGTTGTCGTCGTAGGCNCGAATGTCGCCGAAGCAATGGATGACCTATATTATTTGGAAAGGGCGTGTGAGACTCAGTGGCTCGCCGCCTCGATGCAGAACGAGGAGGTTCANGAGATTNCTCCAGAGGTTGCCCGGCAAACCGCTGATCAATTNCGGAATCGGTCAGCCTCTGCGAAACTGCATTTAGNAGAAATTAAACGCGTGCTGCATCTGGATTGACCAGGAACTGCATAAGAGCGGCACAAAGTGCCGGGAACACATTTTTCTCTCGACAATGACGCCTGAAATGCAAAGCAAAGATAGCCACGAATTTGAAGGGCGCGTGGTGCTCGTAACAGGNGCGGCTACGGGACTTGGCAGCACTATCGCNNAAGAATTNCATGCACGNGGCGCCTTNACTGTCATGGTAGANCAATCNAATGAGGTTAAGGAAAAAGCANCTGCTTGGGGTNGCAGTCGAGTGTTGGGTCTTACCGCAGACCTTACCGTGAGGAAGGAAGTCGATGCAGTACGAAAAGAAATACTACTGGCCTGCGGAGCCATCGATACGGTGGTNAACAACGTGGGNAAGTACACTCCGGTCGCGATTTCAGATATTACTGAAGATGAATTTGATGACCTCATTGCAATAAATTTAAAGACGGTTTTNCTCGTTACGCAATGTTTTATGAGAGATATGCAAGAGCACAAGTTCGGCAGAGTGGTCAATATTGCATCCAGNGACGCCTANATCCCAAAGGTTACGAACGCGCATTATGCGGCGGCAAAAGCCGGCGTCGTTAGCCTGACCAAGACTTTTGCTGCAGAGCTTGCACCTTATGTACTGGTTAATGGAGTCAGCCCNGGTCCAATTTCAACCGAAACNGCNCAAAGCCAGGGATGGTTGCAAAACGCAATTAAAAAAAACCCCCTTGGACGTGCCGCCGAACCATCTGATATTGCAGAGGTGGTTTTATTCCTTGCCTCCGAAAAAAATCGTTTCATAAATGGCGAGACGGTAATCGTTAATGGCGGCGCAACAATGGTATGACCAGGAGGCATTGATTGAAACAACTCGAAAACAAGGTGGCGCTGATTACTGGGGCAGGATCTGGCATGGGTCAAACACACGCCAAGGTGTTTGCGGAGCGTGGGGCGGTAGTGGTGATTAATGATCTTAACGAAAACGGTTTAAACGAGACTGCCAAGATGGTTAAAGAAGCCGGCGGGCAGGTGGTCGAATGCGTTGGAGATATCACAAATCCTGATTTTGTGAAGGCGATGGTGGGCGACGCTGTAAGCCAAGTAGGCGGCATTGGTATTTTGGTGAATAACGCAGGAATTGGCGAACACTGTGAACTCGAAGATATCTCACTCGATCGTTTAAGCCAGATGCTGAACATTCATGTCGTGGGCTCGTTTCTCTGTGCGCAAGCAGTNGTTCCNGGNATGAAAGAAAAAAAGAGAGGGAAGATCATAAATATTTCNTCTATATGGGGAATGAATGGATACCACACNGCGTCCCACTACTGNGCCGCCAAGGCTGCGATGCTGGGCGCAACCAAAGCGTGGGCAAAGGAGTTCGCGCCTTTTAATATTCATGTCAATGCAGTTGCGCCTGGCGGTGTCTTGACACCGATGCCAATCAAGGTCCAGGGAATGGAGAAAATTCGCGAAAAGGANAAGAAGGTTCCTCTTGGGCGATGGGCCACGCCAGAAGAAATCTCTTATTCGGTAGCATTCTTAGCCTCAGCAGAATCTGATTTCATTACAGGTCAAGTCATTAGTCCCAATGGCGGAGAGACGATTGTTGGTTACTAATGCTGAGAATCAATAATCGATAATCATAAAAACAGAAGGAAAAGAAATGAAATTCGGAATATTTCATCTGATGCCNAGAAGGCGGGTCGAGAAAGCTGTCCCGGAAATATATGCAGATTCCGTAGAGCAGACACGGGTTGCTGAGGAGTTAGGATTTGATATCGCGTGGTTCGCCGAGCATCACTTCTCAAATTATTGTATGTGTCCATCTCCTCTTGTCATGGCAGCGTACTTTGCGTCACAAACCAAGTCGATTCGNTTAGGNACTGCCTGCCTGGTTACGCCACTTTATAACCCAGCACGGATGCTGGAGGAAATTGGTATGGTTGATAATTTGACAAATGGGAGGTTGGTTGTCGGATTAGGCAGTGGNTATCAGAACTATGAGTTTGAAAGATTCGATGTGAAACTCGAACAGGCCAAAGAGATGTTTCGGGAATCGTTAGATATCTATGAAATGGCGTTTTCGAGNAGTGAATACCAGTATGANGGTGAGTTCTATCAGATTCCAAAGGCTCCGCTTTCTATCAGTCCAGTTCAGCCCGAAATACCTGAGACATGGATTACTGGGTTGTCTGATTCTCCTGANATGATGAAAAGGATTGCNGAAAAAGGATATACCCCTTTCGCGACTGCGGGTCCCCGAAACGCATCCTCATTGTTATCAGTTAAGGAACGATGGAAAGAAAAATACAATGAGGTTGGTAAAGATCCAGAGGNAATGCCTTTTGCGATACANAGGAATTTGTTTATNTCTGACAATCCAACTGAGGTCNGGCAGGCAGCNGATAGCATCAGATATACGGCGAGAGTCGCAACCAGTATGCGGAATCGTACGCAGAGACTCAACGGCAATATGTTGGAGGAGTTTCCNGCTGACGGGGAATTGTCGCTAGAGGAGATCGAANCCAATGCACTGATNGGGGACGCTCAAAAGTGCACGGATCAATTGATTTCTGAGATAGAAGAGATTCGGCCGACGCACATTAGCCTGTTTGTGCAGTTTGGAGATATACCGCAGAGTCAGGTGATGCACTCCTTGGATAAGTTTGGGGAAACCGTTCTACCTCAGGTTCAACAGCATTTTCCGAACTAAAATCCTTAATCTTTTGTGGGGTTGCGATGTACAGATGCCTTAAGGTGTTTCCCACTTAACTGGGGAGGCTGTATCGATCGACTTTGACAACGTTTCTTTTCGAATTCTTTCGGTACCTGTTAGTTCAAATCCGTCGACAAATTCAAGATATTGAGGCCATTGAAATTTTGGTAATTTACTAACGCACCACTTCTCCAACTCGCCNAGCGCGTCCGCCCGATCGACNTTNTCTATCAGGACGACAATGAGTTTGATGTCTTCATCATCTAACTCATTGGGGATGCCAATTGCCGCAGCCCGCTTGACGATCGGGTGTTGTTCAATTACTCGTTCTATTTCCCACCCAGAAATATTTTCTCCTTTTCTTCGAATACACTCTTTCAGTCGGCCCCGATAGTACAAATAATTATCTGAGTCGATAGCGCCTAGATCGCCNGTATGTAGCCAGCCATTTCTGATCGCGCGCTGCGTGGCTTCGGGATTATTGAAATAGCCAGGGGTGATCAGCCCGTCCTGTTTCGCTCGAACGAGAATTTCACCGGTTTGAGAATTTCCAACACGAGTGCCACTTTCAGAGACGATCTTGACTTTAAAATATGGTGCCACGTGACCTACAGAGCCTTTATGTCCATCTGTATTAATCGACGTTAGGCTGGAGGCCTCGGTCATACCATAGTTTTCTCTGACNTCTATACCAAAGCGTTGTTCAAAGGCTTTGGCGACGTGGGTCGGTGCGCCACCGCCCCATGCAATTTGGCACGAATGGTTCCGGTCATCTTTGGCGGGTTGCCTTAATAAAATTTGAAGAATCCCCCCTAAAAAGTGAATCTTGGTAACCCTTTCTGATCGGACACATTCCCAAAACTGGCTCGCACTAAAAGTCGAGACCAGAATCAGAGAGATATGCTTCAAAAGGACGAGTGGCAGGATTTGCAGAGCGCCAATGTGAAACAGTGGTTCCCACAATAGAAACCGGTCGTTGGCAGATGCAGACGATGTTTGTGCGCAAGCATCTGCAGCGGCTCTCAGCATTCGATCTGTAACCAAGACCCCTTTCGGTTCACCCGTTGTACCAGAAGTGTAGAGGATGAATTGAACGTCATCTGCGCCGAGGACTCCATCTTCGACTACGACAGTTGAGCGATCATGTTTTGGGTTATGCCACTGAAAAGAGTGTTGCGAATGCCGATAAATTATTTTGTCCGAGAGTTGTGGACTGACCAAAGGCGTGAGGATGGGCTGATAACTCTTCTCAGCAAGGATTAATTTCGCCTCACAGTGAGAGACAATAAATTTAAGACTGTCATTGCGTAGTTTTGTGTTGATAGGAATCTGAATAGATCCAATAAGCATCAAAGAAAAGATAAGGACGATTAAGTCGAGGTTATTGTCAAGCATATACGCCACCCGATCTCCAGATTCGATCCCGAGGTCGCGTAACTGCCGAACTGTGTCCTGGACTAAATGGTGCAGCTCATTTGCTGTGAGTTCCCTCCCATTAAATTTGGCAAAGACATGTTGAGGAGNATTTTGAACGTAATCAAAGAAAAGCTCTGCTGTTGAGGGGCTATCAGGGATAAGGTTCATAAAGAAAGCTCAACAAGGGTTCTCGGATAAGGGGTAAGTATCTCGCAGCCATTATCAGTTACGACTATGCTGGTGCTGAAGCACATCCCAAAAGAGTCACGGAAAAGGGTGGGAACACAATGAAAAGTCATTCCTGGCTCCAGTACGGTGTCATCATCTTTGCGCAGGGCAAGAAAATGGCCTTCAGACCAGTTGGGCGGGAAGCCAATACCGATACCATATCCGGTGCGATGGAGAAAGTATTGAGAAACATTGGCCTTGTCCGTTACGCTTCGACAGGCAGCGTCAACGTCTTTGGATCGAACTCCGGGTCGGATCGTATCTATCGCAGTCTCTAGAACTTCCAGAATGACCTTGGCAGATTCCCTTTGAATAGGGGTCGCATGACCCACTACTACTGACGTTGCAGCCATTGCATGGTAGCGATTAATGCATCCGGCACTCTCAAGAAGCACCACATCCTGTGGCTCGATGACACGCCGTTTCCACATAGCAAAACACAGGGCGGTACGTGGGCCTGAAACCACGAGAGGAGGATGTCCAAGATACTCGCTCCCGGCTGAAATAGCGCCGTGATGCATGGCCGCTGCTATATCGTTCTCAGACACGCCAACGCGGATTGCGTTAACTGCGGCATCGAGACCCTTGACTGCTGCATGGCCTGCCTGCCTCATCCAGGTCAGTTGATCGGCGGTTTTTTGCCGCCGGAACTCCTGGTAGTGGTAATTCCAGGAAACGACCGACGCCTTTAAGTGTGTAGTAAGAAACTCATAATCATCGANACTNAAGTTATTNGAGTTTGTTTCTAAGCCGATNTGACTGCTGTTGCTGGGACCTTGATTNAAAAAATGGGTGAGTGTTTCGATACCAATTTCACTATCAGAAATGGCCACAAAGGAATCAATTACCGGATTAATGCTGGCTAANGGCTGATTCACCGNTCTTGAAATCAACGTTACACGGCAGTCCGACTCAATCAGGAGCGCTTGAAACGTAAAGTAGCCGATGGTCTGAAATCCCGTGAGCCAGAACATATGGTCTGGGTTGAAAATGAGCGCCGCATTTAGATTAGCGGCCCGCAAGGCGGCGCATAAACGATTGATTCGATCATGATATTCCTCCGTGGACTCAGTTAGTTCACTAACAGATGACTCATTCATNGGGTGGTCTCCGATGACTTGCTTTGTTTNCCNTTTAGCAGGGTAATGAACAGGGTGCTAGCGAGTATGACGAGCATGCCGGATACCTCAAGAAGGCTGGGTAACTCGCTGAAGAAAAAGTAACCAATTACCCCAGCAAAAATAATACGTGTGTAGTCAAAAGGCGCNATTAATGGTGTATGAACCCTTCGACATGCCTCTATAAAGCACCATTGAGAACAGACGCCAAGGGCCGCTATCAATATCAAGTAAATCCATTCCAGCAAGTCAGGTTGAGTCCAGGTAGATAACGCAGGGACAAGAAACGCGATCACGGCAACGATCGGGAAATAGAGCATTAACGTGATAGTTGGCTCAAGGGCCGACAGTTTCTTTATAAGGACTACCACGACGGCATGAAAGAGGGCGCCAGCNAGTGCAATCAGCCCGGCTAGTTCCAAATCAACTCGGCCCGGTTGAGAAATAATGAGAACACCAACAAAACCTGCGAAGGTGGCNGCCCAGATCGTTTTTGTGATGGCCTCTTTGAGAAANATAGCCGCGAGGAAGGTCAGAAACAGTGGCATCGTAAATGAATATGATGTCGCTTCCGCCAATGGTAGCCGGGCGAATGCAAAGAACTGACAAGCCATAGCTAAAACACCAAAAAGCGCGCGTAATAGATGAAGGCGAAGATTGCTGAATTGGAGCGCAGCAAATCGGTATCGCCACACAAAGGGAATAATTAATAGAAGTCCTACGGCTCCGCGAATAAACACGATTTGTGCGCTACTGAACGTGTCTCCGATCGCCTTCACCAGGGCGCTTTGAGATGCCATTTGCATTAGACATAATATTAGAAGCGCAAGGCCGAGGTTATGTGCAGAGATTTTCATGTGGACACTCTTTAGCAAGAATCCCAGAACCGGAAAATGGGTAAAAACCGTCGCCGCTCTTGATTGTATATAACGAAATTCGACTCGCCTGGCTTGCGTCGTCGGATATTATTAGAAAATAAATGAGTCTGCGAATCTATGAATTTACCGACCTTAGCGTATGAATGGGACTAATGGCCGGAAATGCTTGATCCTGTTGCTTTGGGCATTACGCTTACGGTTTGCTGGCGATAGATATCGCGATCCCCGGCATAGAGAGTTCATCAGTGTGTCCTGAAGTCCTGTCAGTCGATGTTNATCTGTCTGCCGCGGAGATCGAACAGTCCCATACTAAGTTAAATACATTATCCAGGGGCAATCTGAACTAATTTATGACAGAACCGGTATGGGTGATCAGTCGTCGTGCAGCATGCCGCAAATCATGGTGATGTGCTCAATGACGGTGCTTGCGCGTGGGGCTCGCGAAATCTTCTCGACTTTGCGCTACATCCGCGCTCTATGGATAAGAGCCAACAACGCTCTGGCAGATGGCCGTAAGTTGGACTGTATTAGACCCTGCCAAGCGCTTCTGATCATCTTTGCGCTGGTTCTGATCGGCGGTTGTGAATCTGATCGTGAGGAGCTTGAGTCCAGCAATAGTTGCGTCTGGTGCCGGTTAAACGATGCGAACCTTGCCGGCGCGGATCTTGCTGGAGCCACGTTATGGATGGCCTTTCTGGAGCGGGCTGATCTAAGTGAGGCAAACCTCAGTGGCGCCAATATCAACCGGGCGAAGCTGACCGCTGCCGACCTCACTGGCACCAATCTTGCCAATGTTGATGCACGAAAAGCAGTGCTGATCCGGGCCGAGCTGACCGGAGCCGATCTTTCAAATGCAGATCTCTCCGAGGCGATACTTGAAAATGCAAGTTTTCGTAGTGCAGACCTTTCGGGTGCATCTCTGCTGATTGCAAGAATGAAGCAGGCGGATTTTTCCGGGGCAACTCTCGTATCTGCAAATATCCGCCAGGCTATCGGTCCGAGCGTTTTTTTTACCGGAGCTGATCTCACCGGAGCCGATCTTGGGTGGGCCGTGCTGTCCGGGGCGGACTTTCGCGAGGCAAATCTTGCCGGGGCGAATCTTTCAGGCGCGGATCTTTCTGGTACAGATTTCACCCATGCTATCTGGACGGATTCCAGCCTATGTTACTCTGCCAGTTGCGATGACAGAGCCTATTGAGACTGATATAAAGGTATCTTCCAGAGGTGATCCGAATTAACTTATGACAAAACCCGTATGCGTCATCATCGGGGCGGGGGAGGGGCTCGGTCGGGCGCTCGCCGTCAAGTTTGCCAGTCGCGGCTTTGATCTTGGCCTGGTTTCGCGCTCTGAAGAGGGATGCAGTGCCGCAATTGAGGCGGTAGCGCAGAAGTCAGGCACAGCCCGCTTTTATCAGGCCGATGTGATCGAGCCACAGACAGTCGAATCAGCTGTCGCAAAGATCAACCGGGAAATGGGTGAGATTAAGCTTTTGATTTACAACGTGCGTGGGAATTTTGATTCGTGCGCGCCATTGGATATGACCTACGAAGCGCTCGAAAAAAATTTTCGGGAAGAAGTCATGGGGGCGTTTGCCGCCGCAAAATCCGTGCTCCCTAAGATGATAGATAGGGGCGCGGGAAGTATCTTCTTCTCAAGTGCAACGGCGGCGTTTCGCGGATCTGCACGCTTTCCCTTGTATGCCATAGGTAAGTTCGGTCTGCGCGCTCTGGCACAGAGTCTTTCAAAAGCCTATGCTGGGGACGGTATTCATATTGCTCACTTTCGACTCGATTGCGATCTTGATGTGCCGGTCATGAAAGAATTATACGGTTCCGATTATGATCCTGAGAAACTTGCTGACCCGGATGATGTCGCGGAATCATACTGGCTTACCTTTCAGCAACCTAAATCGGCCTGGAGCAATGAAGTCGAGATCCGTCCTTATACGGAGAGATGGACCTATTAACCATTAAGGTGCCGATAAGCGAAGTCTGCGAAATTTCAACGTGAAAAAAGACAAGAACCAATGACCTATCAGCTTTTTTATGCACCAGGAAGCGCCGCAATGGGAACTCGGGTACTCCTTGAGGAGATAGGTGCGCCATACGAACTGATTGAATCGACAATCGATATGGATAAACCCCGCTCTCCTGAGCAACTTGCCATCAATCCAAACGGTTGGGTCCCCGTCCTGAAGTGGGACGACAATGCGATGTACGAGTGTGCTGCGATTACGGTATTTCTCTGTGACCGTCATCCCGAGGCGGGACTTGCTCCTGCGCCTGATGACCCCGCACGCGGGTTGTATCTACAGACTTTGGTCTACTTCACGAGCTCTGTTCAGAATGCGTTTCAACTTGACTACTACCCGGATCGTTTCGCTGATACAGCGGAAGACGAGCCCGGTGCTCAAAGACGCGGTATCCGGCGCTTGCGTGAAACGTGGAAAGTGATAGACGACCAGATTGGTGACAACCAATGGGTACTAGGAGCGCGTTTTAGTGCGGTAGATATTTATCTGTTCATGCTGATCACGTGGTTAAAGCCCTCACGAGGCCAACCACCGGTGGACGAGTTTCCAAACGTCAAGCGTATTGCTAATGCAGTTCAGTTGCGCAAGAGCGTGCAGACAGTCTACAAAGAATGGATTGTAGGCAAGACTTAGCGTTACTGACCTGAATTTCAATAATTCCCTTTGGAATTGTATCTTGCGCTTCTCGCAAGTTTTGGGGCTACAATTCGTTCGGTTGGTAGTTGCTGATCATTAAATCAATAAAAGGAGATATCCGATGCGGCGTTTTGAGCAAATTCTTTTGCTAATGATCTTTTTTTCTCTAGGCATTTTCGGCAAGGCTGCCTTGGCAGCCGATCCGGTTGAGCGGGCAATAGAAGCGTGTGAGTACGAGTTAACCCACTTCTGCAGTACTGTCACGCCGGGAGAGGGTCGGCTGATGATGTGTCTGGGTGCGCACGAGGACAAGATTTCGGTGGGTTGTGCGGTCGCGGTGTACGAGGCGGCTGTAGCTATTGATGTATTGGCGGGTCTTATTGCTGCGATTGGTACAGCGTGCGAGCAGGAGATTATCGATCATTGCGCGACGCCGGCCAGCGATACAGAATTTGTAGTCGAGGCCGGGCAAGGGCAGGTCGTGGCTTGCCTAGCGGCACATGAATCGAACCTTGGTAACAGTTGCAAATCGGTGATTAGCGAACTACTCAGTGACTAGTTGTGTTGGCCTAGGCCTAAAATTTTTCAAGCGGTCCTGAGCGACCCCGAACCCCATCGCAGGTTGCTCACCCTATGCAACTGCTACCCATCGACGATGCGCCATTTGGAGTCTTGGCGCTCGGGGTGGACTGTGCATCAATAGATAAGGCATCGATAAGGGCGGTCCGCGGTGCCTTGCATTTTGATCAGATTGTCGTATTCCCCGATCAGGGACACCTGACACCACAGCAAGAGGTGGCATTTCATCGCGCTCTATATCCGGAGGGTACCTCGGTGTGGCGTGATCAGCGTGAGAACCCCTGGGAAAGATACAAGGTGGATCAGGGAAACAAGGCAGGGACTTACCAGATTCCCTCAGAACCCGGTGTGCTGGTTCTCGGCAAGGGCGAGATAGATCATTACGGCCTCAAAGTCATGCTCGGCGGAGACCGTGCTGCGTATGGCGGAACCTCCGGTTCACAGGTGCTGGGCGGGGGTACAATGCAGTGGCATATCGACGGGACGTTCTATGATCACGCTCCTGGTCGTTATACACAGATGCGCTGTATCGAGGCCCCGGCTGGCAAAGGCCATTGGCTGGACTACCTCGGTGATGGGAACCCACTCTGGTGTCCCGCCGGCGCAACTGCCTTTGCGAGCGGACGCACTGCCTATAATTTAATGACTGATGAAGTCCGAGAACGATGTCTTAATACTACGGTGCACTATCTGCCAAGGCCATTTGAAACGACCTTTTCTCTTGCCAATACCCAAAACGGTTTGCGGGTCATTGATCCTGAGTCTGAAGCGCGATACGAAAGCGGTAATGAGACCCCTGGTTTGGCTTTTACTGACCCCGCAGCTCAGGTATACCCTCTGGTTTGGACGTGTCCGGACACTGGACGGCAGGCACTGATGGCCCAACCGCGATGCCTGGGTTTTTTGGGAACTCAACAGGGCGCTCGCCCGGAGTATTACGGAATCACGGCGTCACGGCGGCTTGTGGAAACCTGGATGTTGCCGGCGGTATCTTCCGATCAGGTGTATATACATGCCTGGCAAGCAGGGGATCTTGTCATCTGGCACAACCGCTCTGTTTGGCATT
>NHDO01000084.1 GCA_002171735.1 Proteobacteria bacterium TMED61
GGCAAGATCAAGACCTGCGCCGATGCCTTCGAAGCTGTCCTTGCCCCCCAAAGCCATATCGTTCACTACCGCATAAGGGCGAAGATCAAGGGCCGTACCGGGTTTGGGGGTAAAAATAACGCGCGGGCCCACCTGTAATTCAAAGAGCGTGGTGTCAACCTGTGACTGTGTGTCCTGCCAACTGCTGTAGGCGGAGACGCCAGTTTCAAGCGTCATGCTGGGCTCAGTTTCAAAGTCATAGACATAGTTGAACTGACCCGCGAGAGACACATCCCAATCCGACTGGTGGGTGTACTCTTCGTCGAGAACGGCACTGCCACCAAAGAGGCGGATGTTCTGTGTCATCGGCCCGCCGTTGGCGTTGGACTGGTAACGCACTCCCGCCACAACCGTGCCATTAAAGCGGTGCGGCGAGGTCAGTGCATCAATTTGAGTGATGAGGTCTTGCGCGCTCTGTTTGACGTCATCCGGGACTTCATCATGGGCCACGACGGCGTTGAGGTAGGTAAGCGCCATGGCATAGGAGGCGAGCTGGAAATACAGGGTTCCCAACTGCATCCGAACCTGGGGCAGGTCAGGCTCAATGATAAGCATGCGCTCAAGGGCCGCGACAGCGCCTTCGAGGTCACCCACCGCGATCGCGAGTTCGGCAAAGCGGAAAGTCTTGTCGAGATTACCCACGTCCTCATACATCTCAAGAAAGGCGGCATCGTACTGCTCGTTGACCGTGAGTTCTTGTGCGTTTGCCAAAGAGACCGGGCCCAGGAGCATGCAGAAGAGCATGACCACAAACGCGCGCAGATCACGCTTTGTGTATCCAACGCAATTAAAAAAGGGGCCGCAGAAGAAGTTCATAGCCAGCATTCTATTAAACTTCACTCTCTTTAGTACAAGTTCTATCACCTTGGAGCCGTAAACCGTTGTGCAAAAGAATTTTTTTCTGAACCTGCAGTCGCTTTCANTTTTGCCNGCAGCGCCAGGTTTTACNCTTNAGCCGATCAATTTACTNCCNCCTTGGCTCTGGNCTCGGCGGGNACGTGCNNNAAGGCGGTGTAGACTCGCAGCGAAGCGTGGTTAAACCGGCTACCAAGCATGACAGATTTCCTTTCCGCACGGTCCCTCCCCGATTCATGCTTTGGCGAGATCATTACATTTCGGGAGCCGGATCTGGAAAAAGCGCTCGATGCGCTTGAGGAAGCGCCAGACCTTTTNCTCTCGGCGCTCATCGGTGCAAACGGCCTGCTGGTGTTGCCGGGGCTTGCGGCGATTACGCAGCAGCCCGAGTTGCTGCTGAGGCTGAGCCGTTTGTTCGGGCCAGAGGTTGAGGATTACCGTCAAACCTTAAGCACCCGCAATCTGGTGCATCCGGAGGTGCCGCAGATTCTGGTGCTGGCCAACCAGCCGCCGAGTAACCGACAGCCGCCCAAGCAGCCCGAGCCCCCTCTGACCGAAGGCGGAGAACTGCCGGTGCAGTTTCCGCATCGAAGCGGCTGGCATACCGACCAGAGTTTTCGCCGCCCGCCTCCGGATGTTTCGCTGTTTTATGCAGTGACTCCTTCGCCAAAGGGCACTGGCCAAACACTCTATGCCAGCGGCACGGCTGCATATCAGGCATTAAGCGATGCCCTCAAGGCCCGGATCGGCAATTTGTATGGTATCCATGCGCTGCCCTGGACCGGGCGGTCCGAGACTGCAGTCAGAAGCGGCGAGNCACCGGTTGNGCTGCTCCCGCATCAGCGGCCACAGCGCCAACCGTTGGTGCGCTATCACCCGGTGACGGGAGAGCCGGCTTTGTTTCTTTGTGAAGACGGGCAGATGGATTGGGTGGAGGGACCGATCGCCGATATGGAGCCCGGCCCCGACGGAGAAGGCGCGGCCTTGCTCTACACCCTGATGAGCCACTTCACCGAGCGCCGATTTGTCTATGCGCACGATTGGGATGTGGGCGATCTCGTGATCCATGACAACCGTAATGTGATTCACTCGGCCACCTGGTTCGATACTGAAAACGAGATTCGCCACATGTGGCGGACAACNGTNATGGGTAACCCGGGCAGGGAGTATCAGGACGAGGCTCCNAGCTGGATTCCCGCACCGGGCGTGGCCCCCACCGAAGGACTCGCCGACCAGACCAACGCCAGCGGAAAGTGACTACAGTGCAGGGCGCTTCTGATCAGCGCCGGCTACTGCTTGACCACAAAACCCNGTTGGCAGAGGAATCACCCCCGGTGATGCTGAAACTGCCGCCCATTTCAGGAGGCCGGGCGCCCGGCATGGCCGGAGTACCCCCGAAGTAACCGCTGGCATCAAGGGTGAGGTCGGATCCGCTGNCACGTCCTGAAAGCGCCCCGGCCGTTACCCCGAAGGGCTGGTTGTTGGGTGTGACCGCACTATTGCCGGAGAAGCGATTCCGGTCAAAATCAGCATTGAAGTTCGTGACTGGAATTCCGGATCGTCTGGCGATGTGGAGCTGATAGAACTATAGGCCTGAGCGTTCCCTGAGTTTCTTTGCCGCCCCGCTGTGACGACGGATGAGATCTGACTCATCAATCCCAGGAATACAGCCATCAATGACTTTCCAGGCGCCACCGATCATGACGCGGTCTGCGCGAGAGGCTCCACATAGTACTAGAGCCGCGATCGGATCATCATAGCCACTATGACGAAGTTCATTGAGCCCAAAGAGTGCAAGGTCTGCCTGGNTGCCGGGTGTGAGTGANCCTATGTCGTTTCGGCCCAAGCATCGGGCNCTGCCTTGNGTCGCGAGATGAATNGCATCAAGGTGACTGAATCCGCCGGCGCCTTCACGCAGGCGCTGCAGCATCATCGCTGCGCGGACTTCCTCAATCGCATTGGAGGCGTCATTGGAGGCTGATCCATCNACACCCAAACCCACGGCACTGCCTGCGCTTTGTAAATCGCAGGCTGGACAAAGGCCNGAGGCCANCGTCATGTTGGANTGGGGGCAGTGCGTAACCGNGGTGCCGGCTTTNCCGAGGCGGCCAATTTCTTCGTTGTTGAAGTGGATGCCGTGGGCGAGCCAGGTATTGCTCCCGAGCCAGCCGCAATCCTCCAGATAGTCGAGCGGACGCATCCCGAGCGTTGCGAGACAGAAATCGTTTTCGTCCTGTGTTTCTCCAAGATGTGTGTGCAGTCGAACGCCTAGCTTGGAGGCAAGCTCGGCCGTTTGTCGCATCAGATCCTGTGTCACTGAAAAAGGTGAGCAGGGGGCGAGCGCGATCTGCACCATCGCACCCGGCCCGCACTGATGGAAGCGGTTCACCACACGCTCACTGTCGGTCAGGATTTCATCTGTCTTTTGAACCACCGAATCGGGCGGCAGGCCACCGTCTTTTTGTGAGAGGTCCATCGACCCGCGGGTGAGGGTGACGCGCATGCCGNTCTTCGNCGCAACCTCGACCTGGATGTCCACCGCATCCTCAAGTCCTTTTGGATAAAGATAGTGATGATCCGAAGTGGTGGTACAGCCTGAAAGCAGCAATTCCGTCAGGGCGAGTTCGGTCGCAACAGCAAGCCCGTCTGGATCGAGTCCAGACCAGACCGGATAGAGCGCTTTCAGCCAGTCGAAGAGTTCCTTGCCGAGCGCAGGTCGAAGTGCCCGAGTCAACGTCTGGTAGAAATGGTGATGCGTGTTAACGAGNCCCGGCAGGANGACATGGGAAGAGGCGTCGAATTCGGTGCACGGCACAGAAGGGGTNTTGCCGGCCGGAACGAGTTCAGAGATCTCGCTGCCATCAATGACGATNCCGCNGNCAGCGTCTTCNGCAAGGATCGCGAGGGGATTTTTTATCCAGAGTCGACTCATGATGTGAAAAGTGAGGTCGAAAAAAAACCCGCCCCGTTACCGAGGCGGGTTCTGTTCTGTCGNAAACTACCTTATTCGGGCAGTTTGTCGTCAACACCTTCAACGTAGAANTTCATGCCGGCCAGCATNCCATCGTCTGCNACNGCTCCNGCNGCNACAACAACTTCACCCGCCTGNTTGCGGATGGGGCCCGCGAAAGGATGCAGGGCACCCGTGCGGATGGACTCAGCCGTTTTGGTTGCCAGCGCCGAAACGTCAGCGGACATATTAGTGAAAGGCGCCATGACCACCATGCCTTCGGCCATGCCGTCCCAGGTGTTGGAAGTACTCCAGGTACCGTCAAGAACGGCCTTGGCTCTGGCGATGTAGTACGGCCCCCAGTTATTCACGTTAGCGGTGAGTTGTGTCTTGGGCCCAAACTGAATCATGTCCGAAGCTTGACCAAAGGCATGCAGGCCACGCTCAGCGGCTGCCTGAAGTGCTGCGGTNCTNTCCGTGTGCTGGGTAATAATGTCAGCNCCCTGATCCATCAGCACCTTGGCGGCNTCAGCCTCCTTGGGCGGATCAAACCAGGTATACACCCAGACCACCTTGACCTTGATGTCAGGGTTGACCGAATGGGCGCCGAGCAAAAAGGCATTAATGCCGCGGACGACTTCGGGAATTGGGAAGGAGGCGATATAACCAATCGTGTTGGTTTTTGAGACCTTGCCCGCAATCACGCCCTGCACATAGCGGCCTTCGTAGAAACGCGCGACGTAGGTCGAGACATTATCCGAGTCCTTGTACCCTGTGGCNTGNTCGAACTTTACGTTCGGGAAGCGTTTGGCCACTTTGAGCGTGGGCTCCATGTAGCCGAACGAGGTNGTGAAGATAAGTTCGTGTCCAGTCTCGGCGAGTTTTGCAATCGCACGTTCGGAGTCTGGTCCCTCAGGTACGTTCTCCACAAAGGTGGTCTGGACGTGGTCACCGAGTTCTTTCTCTAGTGCAAGCCGGCCCTGATCGTGGGCATAGGTCCAGCCATGGTCACCCGGAGGGCCAAGATAAATAAACCCGACTTTTAATTTGTCAGCCGAGGCTGTCCCGGCGGTNANCGCCANGGCNCCCGCAAGNGCGATGGCAGTCATTTTGATCAGTTTTTTCACGGTTACATTCCTCTAAATTGGTGATCAGAAATCACAAAAATTTCNTCGTTATCGGTCAGCGCTCGGCCCGAAATGGCTTGCCCAGACAAGCCGGAGCATTCAGCCGGATCCGAGTCGAATCACGTGAGATCAAGACTAATACAACTATGGTCGCAATGTAAGGGAGCATCGACATAAATGATGCCGGAATCCCAAGGCCCGCCGCCTGGGCGTTGAGCTGAAGGATGGTAATTCCGCCGAAAAGTACCGCACCCAGCAGTACCCGCGTCGGCCGCCAGCTTGCNAAAACCACNAGCGCCAGCGCGATCCAGCCNCGGCCNGCGGTCATNTNNTCGGCCCACAACGGGGTATAGACNAGTGACAGGTANGCNCCACCCAGGCCTGCCATGGCGCCNCCAAAGGCCACCGCNGCGTAGCGGATGGCGATGACGGGATAGCCGATNGCGTGGGCGGACTGGTCCGAATCACCCACGGCGCGCAGGATCATGCCCCAGCGGGTATGNTTCAAAAACCAGTGAGTGACGCCGAGCAGCNCGATGCTGACATAGACCAAAGGATCGTGGCCAAACAGCAGGCGGCCCACAACGGGCANATCGGTCAGTACGGGNATATGAATGGCCCGGATCTGTTCAATCGTCTTGCCGACGTAATCAAGACCGACCAGTGCTGAGAGTCCGGTGCCGAAGATCGTCAGCGCGAGACCCGTGGCAACCTGGTTCGACAGTAGCGANAGTGTGAGGACACCGAAGATCATCGATGCCAACATTCCCATCACNATGGCTGCCGCAAGGCCAATCAACGGTTCACCCGTCANCGTCACTGCGGCAAAGCCGAAGACGGCACCGATCAGCATCATGCCCTCNACNCCGAGGTTTAGCACNCCAGATTTTTCTGCCACGAGTTCGCCAGTTGCCGCGAAGACCAGCGGAGTCGCCGCCGTCATCATGGTCATAATCGAAGCGATTATCAGTTCCGTCATGCGGCGNNGCCTCTTGTGCTGACCCGGGTNAGCCGATAACGCGTCAGAAGATCAAAGGCCAGCAGATAGAAAAGAATAATTCCCTGGAAAAGCCCCGTAACTGCTTTAGGCAGCCCNGCNGAGATCTGGGCGCTTTCGCCGCCGATGTAGGTGACGGCGATCACCGTACCGGCCAGCAGCACCCCCACCGGATGCAGCCGCCCCAAGAANGCCACGATGATCGCGGTGAAGCCATAGCCCGGAGAGATTTTTGGCATCAACTGGCCGATGGTTGAAGCCGCCTCCATAACACCGGCAAGACCTGCAAGCCCGCCACCTACCAGCAGTGTTGTCCAGACCATCTGGTTGTTGCCGATACCGGCATGACGNGCGGCAAGCGGTGCTGAGCCGAAGACTCTTATCTGAAATCCGAATCGGGTCCGAATCAGCACAAACCAGATAACGAACGGAATCAGGACAGCAATCAGGGTGCCAAGGTGTACCCGATATCCCGGAAAAAACATTGGTAGCAGTGCGNCATCGGGAAACATCCGGGTGCCGGGAAAGCCCCAGCCCTGTGGATTTCGCCAAGGCCCCTGTACCAGATGAACCAGCAGCAGTTCAGCCACATAGACCAGCATCAAAGAGACAAGAATCTCGTTGGCGTTAAAGCGTGTTTTCAAAAGAGCGGGCATGGCGGCCCAGGCCATACCACCCAGGATGCCAAGCANCATCATGCATGGCAGGATGAGCAGGTTGGTACTGTCAAAGAAATAAACGGCGGGCGCGCTACCNAAAAGTGCNCCGGCAATGAACTGGCCCTCTGCGCCGATGTTCCAGACGCCCGCACGAAAGCCCAGCGCAAGACCCATCCCGATCAGGATCAAAGGACCGGCTTTCACCGCAACCTCGGATAACCCCGACCAGGAGGTGAGCGGTTCAACAAAGTAGATGTAAAGTGCCACTCCCGGCGCCTTGCCCATGGCGAGAAAGATCAGCGCCCCGGTTACGGCGGTGAGCGCGAGCGCCAACAGCGGTGAAAGCCACGACGCATAAGCAGACTGCGTTGGCCGGGCCTCAAGCGTGAACATGAGAAGCCGTTTCCAAAGTCGTGCGGCTCGCACCCATCAGCAGGCCCACNTCNTCNGTGGTGACCTCACCGGTGGGTCGGGGCGCAGAGAGNCTGCCTTGCGAGATGACCGCGATGCGGTCGCTCAGGGCAAAGATTTCATCAAGATCCTGGGAAATCAACAGAGCCCCCGCGCCTGCGCTGATGAGTTGCTGAATCTTTTCATGAATCGCGGCAGCNGCGCCGGCATCAACCCCCCAGGTGGGCTGGGACACGATCAGCAGTTGCGGGCTCTGCAGGATCTCGCGGCCCATAATGAACTTTTGCAGATTNCCTCCTGAAAGGCTGCTCGCGAGCGCATCGATGCCGGTCGCTTTGACATCAAACTCTTCAAGTATCTCGTCGGTGTATCGACCCACCCCTGGCCAGTTGATGAGTCCATGGTTGACAAAGCCCATGCGAAAAGCTGAGGTNAGAAAACTGTTCTGCACCAGGTTGAGATCCGAAACCGCCGCATGGCCAACACGTTCTTCCGGGACAAAGACGGCGCCGAGTTGACGCCGGGCCATGGGCCCCATCCGACTGGCATCGTTTGCAAGAATCTCGATCNTGCCNGCCTGNGGCCGACCGGTTTCCCCTGAAAGCGCGTTCATGAGTTCGGTCTGGCCGTTTCCGGCAATGCCGGCGATGCCCAGAATCTCACCGGCGTGCACCGAAAAACCCACCTCACTGATATCCGTTCCATGTGGCTCATTGGAGTGGACCGAAAGGTCCGTTACCTTGAGGCGCACTTCTGATGCTGCAGACGCGGTATGACCTTTGACGGATTCGACCCGCCGCCCGATCATTTTCTCGGCAAGCGANTGGGCAGTCTCTTCCGCAGGATTACATTCATCCACCCGCTTGCCGCCGCGCAGAATCGTGGCTCGATCACACAGCGAGCGGACCTCTTCAAGCTTATGGCTGATGTAGAGGATGGACCGGCCCTCGCGCGCGAGTTTGCGCAGCGTCGCGAAGAGGATCTCGGTTTCCTGNGGTGTCAGGACNGAAGTNGGTTCATCCAGAATCAGCAGGCTNGGGTTTTGCAGCAGACAGCGAACGATCTCGATACGCTGGCGCTCCCCCATGGAGAGGTCATAGACATGCCGGTCAGGGTGTAGTGTCAGTCCATAGTCCTGCGCNGTTGTTTCGAGGCGTTCGCGCAGTTCATCGAGGTTCTGCGGCGGCAGTGCCAGCGCCACATTTTCCAGCGTGCTCATCGACTCAAAAAGTGAAAAATGCTGAAAGACCATGCCGATCCCGAGGGACCGGGCACTGGCCGGGTTGTCGATAGTCATCTCATCGCCCCGCCAGCAGAGAGTTCCCTGATCGGGACGTAACACACCGTAAATGATTTTGACGAGCGTACTCTTTCCCGCGCCGTTCTCTCCGAGCAGCGCATGAATCTCCCCAGGAGCAATCTCAAGATCAATATCGTCGTTCGCAATACAGCCAGGGAAAGCCTTGCCGATTCCCTTAAGCTGTAAAAGCGGTTTGTCGTTCATGCTTGATGACCTGCGCTGCAAAGACGCATTCTTACCGTGAGTCCCGTTCTTTAGTAGGGAATCTTATCCTGTTTTTTGAGCCAATCNTCCATTAACTGATCGGCCGCCNCCAGGTGATGCCTTACCAGCGGCAACTGCCTGTCGGGCAGCTCTAGGGAGACTTCACGATAGAGGGCCGCGTCGTCAAAGCCGATCCGTGCCGCATCGTCGCGGTCACTGGCAAAGTAGATGGTTTCAATGCGTGCCCACCAGATCGCGCCAAGGCACATCGGGCAGGGCTCGCAACTCGTGTAGATGACGGACCCATCAAGAGAGAAGTCGCCGACGTTTCGGCAGGCATCGCGTATGGCGCTGACCTCGGCGTGGGCGGTCGGGTCATGATCGGAGGTAACCCTGTTCCATCCCCGGCCGATGACCGTGTTGTTGCGGACGATGACTGCGCCAAAGGGGCCGCCTGCACCTGCCTGCATATGCTCACGGGCAATTTCTACGGCCAGCTGCAGGAACGTTTCGTGGGTATCCCGGGTGTTATCCATGATGTGCTTGGTTAAGTGGTGTTGCGGTAGCGGCGGAAGATCTGAGCCGATCCTTGTCCGCTTTGCAAATTTCCAGGACCTCGCCAAGTACGCCAAGCGCAATTACGCCAGGCTCCTTGCCGGCAGGGCCATTTTTGCCGATGGGGCTCGTGAGTCGGGCAAGCTCCAGATCGTGCAGCCCGTCTTTTTTTAAGGCTTTGCGAAAGCCCCGGGATTTGCTCTCGCTGCCGATGAGTCCGGTATACACCAGATTCGGCTGTCTGAGCAGGATGCGGCAAAGTTCGTAATCTAGTGTGTGGCTGTGGGTCATCACCAGCGCTGCTTCATAGTGCCCAAGCTGTTGCGCGCCAAGGAGGGGATCAAAGTTTTCATCGACACGAATATTGGTAGCTTCTGGGACGTACGCGCACTGGTCGGGACGCGCATCAAAGACGGTTACCCGAAGCGGCAACTGCGAGGCAACTGCGCACAAGGCCCGACCGACGTGGCCTGCGCCAAAAAGGGCAAGCCGCNGACGATTCTCAGAAAATGAAATCACCGTTGTCTCGGGCCCGATAGGGTCTTCGAATGTTTCATCGGTGATAACTATGGGCGACGTCTGGGAGACGGTTTTGTCAATAGCGATCCGGACGTGATCTTTTGAAGCAAGTTGCTGTTTCGCCTGGGAAAGCCATTTCAGGGCATCAGCATCGATTGGCTCGAGAAGGACGTGCATCACGCCNCCGCAGCACTGGTGCATATCCGGACCCAGNACGCACTGCATCGGAGCCCGCGACCAGGTGCCGGCGCCGTCAAGCATCGCTCTTCCAGCTTCGATNACNGTACGCTCAAGCTCACCCCCGCCGATGGTGCCGACATCGGCATCTTTGGTGAGCAGTATCCAACTGCCGTTATCTCTGGGTGTGGAACCACGTTCGCTGGTTACCATTGCGAGCACTGCGCGTTCCTTGTGTCTCGCACACTCAAGTGCGGCATCGATCCAGTCGGCGGGGCCTGGCAGNGCTGTAATCATCAGGCAGNTGACGCCGCACGTTTTCGTTCTTCAACGATCGCCTGCAGGAGTGCTTCCGGCGTTGCGGGGGTNTCCAACGCCGGAACAAAGCGGTAACCGCTGATGCTCGACACGGCATCAGAAAGNGCCTGGTGCACCGAGATGGCAAGCATNAGGGGAGGCTCGCCAACGGCCTTTGATCGATGAACGGTTGGCTCGTGGTTTTCGCTTCCTGACCATAGTGCAATATTCATCCTTGAGGGCCGGTCCGAACAGGTCGGAATCTTGTAGGTCGATGGCGCGTGGGTTCTGATCTTGCCGGACTCATCCCACCACAACTCTTCGGTGGTCAGCCAACCCATGCCCTGNATGAACCCACCCTCGATCTGGCCCAGATCAACCGCGGGGTTCAAAGACCGCCCGGCGTCGTGGAGGATATCTACTGCCGTNACACGGTTCTCACCGGTAAGGGTGTCAATGGCGACTTCACTGACGGCAGCGCCATAGGCGAAGTAATAAAACGGTCGCCCTCTGGCTTTCTTGCGGTTGTAGTGAATCTTGGGTGTCCGATAAAAGCCTGTGGCCGAAAGNTGTACCCGTGCGAGGTAGGCAAGTTCAACGAGTTCGGCAAAGGNCAGGTGATGATCGCCCGCAAACACGGTNGCGTCNGCGAAGCGGACACTTTCCACATCGACGCCAAAATGATTGGCGGCAAANGAGATCANCCGGCGCTTNAGCGTGTTGGCTGCATTAAGAGCCGCCATGGCGTTGAGGTCTGCNCCGGAAGAGGCCGCGGTGGCTGAGGTATTGGGTACCTTGTCGGTTCGTGTCGCCGAGACCCCGACCTGATCGATCGGCACTGCGAGGGCATGGCTGACCACCTGGGCNACCTTGACGAANAGCCCCTGTCCCATNTCGGTNCCGCCGTGATTCAGATGGATACTGCCGTCCCGGTAGATGTGTATCAATGCACCNGCCTGGTTGAACCAGGTGGCGGTAAAGGAGATGCCGAACTTCACGGGTGTCAGGGCGAGACCCCTCAGTATAAGGGGGTTCGCAGCATTGGCTTCGCGGATGGCATCGCGGCGCGCCCAGTAGTCGCTGGTTTTCTCAAGTTCGTCGACCAGTTCGCTCAGAATAAAGTCATCGACTGGCATGAAATAGGGCGTGATGTTGCGCTCGGGGCCGCAGTAGAAATTACGTTTTCGCACCGTTAGGGGATCAAGACCTGTGGCCCGGGCAACACCTTCGATCATGCGTTCACCGGCCAACATGCCCTGGGGCCCGCCGAAACCACGAAAGGCGGTGTTGGAAACCGTGTTGGTAAAGGTGCGCTGAGACCGGATGTGCACGGCAGGAAAGTAGTAAGCGTTGTCGAGATGAAACATGGCGCGGTCGTTGACTGGGTCGGAGAGATCGAGCGCGCATCCGCAGCGCGAGGCCAGGGTGCAATCGACAGAGAGAATCTGTCCCGCGTCATCATGACCGACCTGCCAGTCGAACCTAAAATCGTGCCGCTTGCCGGTAAGGCGCATGTCGTCATCTCGATCCAGCCGGCATTTGACGGCGCAACGATTGCGTCCGGCCGCAACCGCGGCGAGCGCCGCCCATTGGCAGGCCTGGCTTTCCTTGCCACCGAAGCCTCCGCCCATGCGGCGGACTTCGACGGTAACCGCGTGAGCGGGTTTGTTTAGTACCTTGGCGAGGTGCTGCTGGATCTCACTTGGGTGCTGGGTTGAGCAGTACACCAGCATGTGGTCGTCTTCCTGGGGTATCGCAAGCGAGATCTGTCCCTCAAGGTAAAAGTGATCCTGTCCACCGCAGTACATGGTACCCGCGGCCCTGTACGGCGCTGACTGCATAGCCTCTTGCCAATCACCGCGCGTCATTATTTGTTCGTCGCTGATAAAGCGCTGCTGCTCAAGTGCCTCATCGACCGTCAGCACGGCATCGCCAGTATGGACATGAATCCGGCCGAGCGCCGCCGCAGCGCGGGCAGCGCGGTGACTGGTGGCGACTACGGCGAAGACCGGTTCACCGTCAAAGCGGATCTCGCTCGAAGCGAGGAGTGGTTCGTCTCCGCGCCCCGACGGGCTCACATCGTTCTCACCCGGAATGTCAGCCGCGCAGAAAACATCAATGACCCCGGGAGCCGAGCGCACTGATTCAAGATCAATCTCGGTTATCGTGCCGACGGTGGTATCGGCACCGCCTACAGCAATATGCAGCGTACCAGCAGGCAGCGGCATGTCGTCAATATAGACCGCTTGGCCAGTGGCATGTTTGAGTGCGCTGTCATGGGCGAGTGCTGCGCC
>NHDO01000085.1 GCA_002171735.1 Proteobacteria bacterium TMED61
CATCGCTAAAACGGACTTCGCCGTAAGAAATACCCCCCATCACGCGGTCAGCAATAAACTCCCACCGTGACCCTACATCACCAGAAAAATCATCTACAAAGAACTGGTCAGCAAAAGCTGCCGAAGATAAAACGCTGGTCATCGCAAGAGTTTTTACGAAGAGACATAAATTTTTCATGGGATCATATTAGGTCAAAGATGATCAATTCCATGTGAAAGAGTCTTCAGCAGACGTTAACCTGTTGGGTTACATTAAGTGCAGACCCATTTACAAGCTGCCCCCCAAAAAAGAGACCGTTCGACTTGCAAAATACTTTGGAAAATCTGATCGCCGCTAACGCGAATTTTTATAAGGCGCTGGCTTCAGGGGACGGCCACCTGATGCGGCAGATTTGGTCAGACGCGGAGGATATCACCTGCATTCATCCAGGGTGGGGACCTGTTACTGGTCGCGAGGCTGTCATGAGAAGCTGGGAGACTATTCTTGAGAGCCCACCGCAGATCAACTGTACCGAACCCAGTGGGTATATCAGCGGTGAATCGGCCTACGTTATTGCTTTCGAGAATCTTGGTGAAGGTCGGCTGATCGCAACCAATGTTTTTCGGTTGGAATTCGATGACTGGAAAATGATCCACCACCAGGCCGGGATTGCCCGCCCCACGCCCGCTCCCAAGAACGTCGACAAAACGCGGATGCACTGAACCCGCCCCAACTTTAAGGATTATCGATGAACCCACCGCTTGGAAAAGACGCCAGAAGGCGTCAACCCCTCTTTAGAAAATATATGATAATTGCGTAATCTATTCGCGCCTGTCTTTATCACCCCGGCAGATTCCATATTCAGATGAGTTTCAGCAGACAAATTATGATTGTCGCCATTCTCGCGGCTGTGGGCGCTGCTGGATATTACTCCTGGCCGCTCGAGGCAACAGAAAGCGCGTCATTAAAGGCCAAGCCGAGCGCTGTGCGAAAGCCAATTACCGTAGAAGCTTCTGCCGCATCGATGCAGCGTATCGATCGTATCGTCGAGGCAGTCGGCACCACCCGAGCCGTGCGCTCTGTAGAGATAGCTCCGCTTTCGGCAGGTCGTGTGGTTGAGTCACGGTTGTCACACACAACGGAAGTCAAGGCCCGATCTCTTCTGCTGGCCCTGGATTCAGTAATTGAAGAAGCAGATGTGGTTGAAGCCAAAGCGCGCCTTGAAGAAGCCTCCCGAGCCTTGCAACGTTCAGACAGTCTTAAGCAATCGAGCAGCATGTCGCAGGCAACCCTCGACAGCCTGAAAGCGCAGGCAAAGATTGCCCGGGCGCAGTTGGGCAGAGCCAGCAAACGTCTTAATGACCGGTTTTTACGGGCGCCGTTTTCTGGCTTCATCAGTTTTTCCGACATCGAGACAGGGTCCCGGGTTAAAGCCGGCGAAGTCGTGGCAGTTCTAGATGACCTTTCGGGGGTACTCGTTGAGTTTTCGGTACCGGAGGACCTTTTTGGTACGCTCAAACCGGGGCATGCATTGAAGGCCCATGCGGCATCTTTTCCGGGGCGGGAGTTTGCCGGAACCATCGACGCAATTGATACCCGGATTGATACCGCGTCGCGCTCGTTCAAGGTGCGGGGCTTTATCGAGAATACCGACCGGGCTCTGCCGGCCGGGATGTTCATGCATGTCAGCATTGGCGTGGACGAAAGCGAGGCCCTGATCGTCCCCGAGGAAGCGGTGGTGATCGACGAAGGTCAACCCTTTATCTTTGCATTGGTTTCCACCAAGACGCCAAAACTCTATCGCGTTGAAAAACGTGAGGTAATGATAGGCCGAAGGGGATACGGCTATGTAGAACTGACCCACGGTGTGGCCCCAGGCGATGAGGTTGTCACCCGCGGCATCCAGAAAGTCCGGTCCGGCACCATGGTGAAAAAACGCAGCAGTAAAACCACGGGTGCCTCAGATACCGACAACTCGGCCGGCAGCAGTTCCTGACAGTTCACCTAATTAGCAATATCTAACGAGTCGTAAGAACCTCTTCTGATGGCGAGACCCGGCAACGCTCTTTCTGACATTGCAATCCGTCGGCCCGTAACGACGATTGTTGCGAGCCTGTTGATTGTGACGGCAGGACTTGCTGCGCTTCAGTCCATTCCGATCCGTGAATTGCCTGACGTAGACCGCAGTGTGGTCACGGTGACCACGGGCTATAAGGGCGCCTCACCTCAGGTGATTGATACCGACATCACCGAAGTCATTGAAAGCTCGATTTCAGGGGTCGCCGGGGTCGAGTCGCTGAGTTCGCAGAGCCGGCGGGGCCGAAGTCGCACCGTGGTTGAGTTCCAGTCAGGGCGAAAAATCGACGAGGCCGCCAACGACATCCGGGATGCCGTTGGGCGGGCCCGCGGCGCCCTGCCCGATGACATCGATGAACCGGTGATTCTCAAAAGTGACAGTGATGCCGATCCCGTCATGCGCATCGGCGTTTCCTCGAGTCGGCATTCGCCCGAGGAAATTACAGACTATGTTGAACGATTTATCGTCGACCGTCTTTCAACACTGGAGGGTGTAGCCAGTGTTGACGTTCGAGGTGAGCGGCGGTTTGCAATCCGCATCTGGCTGGATCGGCGCTCCCTCGCAGCAAGAAACCTGACGGTCTCTGATATCCAGGGCGCTATCAGCCGGAGTAACCTGGAACTGCCTGCTGGGGATATCACTTTACGTGAGCGGATACTTGAGATTCGTCTCGATGGAAGACTTTCGACGCCCGAGGATTTTCGAAATATCGTGCTCCGGGAAGTCGAGGGCTACCCGGTGCGCCTGGGCGACGTCGCACTGGTTGAGCGGGGTGTTGAAGATGAGAGTCTGATCGTTCGAGCCAACGGCCAGCCGGCGGTCGGCCTCTCAGTACTACGCCAGAGCCAGGCCAATACTATGGACATCTCAAGGCGTGTACGGGCCGAAATCAAACAAATCGAGAAGACTCTGCCTGCAGGAATGGAGATGATCGTTGGCTCGGACGACGCGCTCTTCATCTCAGCCTCAATCCGGGAGGTGCTGATCGCCCTCAGTATCTCATTAGTGCTCGTGATCAGCGTGATCGTGCTCTTTCTTCGCTCGTTCATCACGGCGATCGTTCCAATCGTGACAATACCGGTGGCGCTCGTCGGTTGTATCGCGGTGATTTATGCGTTCGGGTTTTCGATTAACGTCATTACCCTATTGGCGCTTTTGCTCGCGATTGGACTTGTTGTCGACGATGCAATTGTGGTGCTTGAAAATATCAAACGCCGGATCGAAAACGGTGAGCCAGTATTACGCGCGGCCAGCCAGGGCACCCGTCAGGTAGTCTTTGCCGTACTAGCGACTTCGGTAACTCTGATTGCCGCTTTTGTGCCGATTTCGCTTCTCGAAGGCCAGGTCGGCAGACTATTCAGTGAGTTTGGCCTGATCATGGCGGCGGCCGTCGTGATCTCCACCTTTGTTGCGCTGAGTCTTTGTCCAATGATTGCCTCGCGGATCCTGAGGCCATCAGGCTCAGCGCTGTCGAGCGCGGATGACACTGCCGATAGAGCCGCAGCGGCACGCCTCTCGCAGTCCGCAATGAGTCGCGGGTATCGAAAAGTCCTCATACGTGCGATTGATGCACCCCTGGTTGTAATCGCGCTGGCAACAGTTTTTACGCTAGGAGGAATTGCCCTTTACGAGGCATTGCCAAGAGACCTTGTCCCGAGAGAAGACCGTGGTGTCGCCTTCATCCCAATGTCCGCGCCACAAGGATCAACCTCTTCTTATACCGATTCACAGGCTCGGATCATTGAACGTCAGCTCTTACCCTTCCAGGAAGACGGTAGTGTCGAGACGGTTTACAGCATCGTCGGATGGGGTAGCCAACCCTACCGAGGTTTCGTGGTGATGCGCCTTGCCCACTGGGACGAACGTGATGCATCCCAGGGGGAACTGGTCCGCAAAATGCGGCCGATCACCCGAGAACTTCTCGGGGCACGGGCCGGAATCGCAAGTCCTGCAGGCCTTGGGCTAAGAGGCAGTTCCTCGCCGCTGCGGATCGTGATCGGCGGTCCTGATTTTGAAGAGGTTAAACAGACGGCAGCAAAACTACTTCAGCACGCCGAATCCAACGACAACCTCATTAACCCCAGAATAGATTATGAGGAGAACCAGCCGCAGATCGACCTTAAACTCGACCGGCGCCGCGCGGATGACCTTGGCGTCAGTGTCGAAGAGATTGCGTTCACGCTTCAATCGATGTTCGCCTCGAAGCAGGTAAGCACTTACATAGACCGAGGACGCGAATACCCTGTAATCATCCAGGCGCAAAAAAAGGACCGGCGCGACATCAACAGTCTGGCGAATGTGTTCGTTCGTTCAGTTGATCCCGATTCCGGTACACGCAAGCTAATTCCCTTAAGCGTATTTGTCTCTGCAACGGAGAACGCCGCGGCAGCGACACTGCGTCGCTTTGACCGATTACCGTCCATCACTGTCTCAGCAGGCCTCGCTCCTGACTACACGCTCGGTGAGGCCGTCCAATTTATGGAACAGGGCGCAGAAGAACTATTGCCCAGCAGTATCAGGATGAGTTACTCAGGGCAATCCAAGGTGTTCAAGAGCGCCTCGAGCGGCGTGCTGCTGAGTTTCTCGTTTGCACTGCTGATTGTTTTTCTGGTGCTCGCCGCACAGTTTGAGAGTTTTATCAGCCCGCTCGTAATTATCCTGTCGGTTCCGCTGGCGGTGGCCGGAGCAATCTATTCGCTCACGATAATGGGGCTTTCCCTTAACGTCTACAGCCAGATTGGGATTATCCTTTTGATCGGGCTAATGGCAAAAAACGGCATCCTGATCGTCGAATTTGCTAACCAGTTGCGCTCAAACGGCAAGTCGGTCCGTGATGCCGTGATTGAGGCATCCGTGTTACGACTTCGGCCCATTGTGATGACAGTGATTTCAACCATCCTAGGCGCAACACCGCTGATCCTCGCCAGTGGCGCCGGCGCGGAGAGCCGAATTGCCATTGGCTGGGTGATCGTCGGCGGCCTTGGGCTTGCTTTAATTCTGACCCTTTTCCTCACGCCCCTGCTCTATGACCTGATGGCAAGGTTTTCAAAGCCCGCTCGGGGTGAAGTAAACCCCGTCAAATAGCGTCTTTCAGGCACCGATGCTGATTAATCGTTCTTCTTTAATTTGCAGAATATACAGATTGACCGAAAATAGCCTCGTTATAAGGCCACAAAACCTCTAAGGCAGTTGTAATCTGGCTCTCCCAAGGGTCTAATCTGATCAGGCTGTGCCGTAAAGCAGCCAGAATATTGTGTTACCTACCAGAAGGAGTTAATCATGAAATCTCTGACTACCAGACTAGTCGTCGGTGTTGCCGCAGGCTTTTTCGTATCGACACTGGCCTCAGCCGAAACCATCCGCTGGGCACGCGCCGGCGACTCCCTGACCATGGATCCCCATGCACAGAACGAGGGGCCGACCCATGCTCTGGCGCACCAGATTTATGACTCGCTATTGCAGCGCGATATGTCAGGCGCCATTATTCCATCCTTAGCAACGGAGTGGGCTGCGCTGCCTGACAATCCCAATGTCTGGCGCTTTCAATTGCGTCAGGGCGTGACTTACCACGACGGTGCTGCCTTTGATTCCGAGGACGTGATCTTCTCTATCAACCGGGCGATGGCTGATGGCTCCGACATGAAAGAGCTGTTGTCTTCGGTCAAAGAAGTACGCGCTGTTGATTCCCACACAGTGGATATTGAAACCCACGGGGCCAACCCTCTACTGGTCAACAATCTGACCAACATGTTCATGATGGACAAAGGTTGGGCTGAAGCGAACGACGTCATGACCCCGCACGATGTTGCCAAGGGTGAGACCAACTTCGCGACTATGCACACTAATGGCACCGGCGCATTCAAACTGGTGAGTCGCTCTATCGACGAAAAGACTGTCCTGACGGCCAACCCCGATTACTGGGGCAAGGGTCTCTACCCCAGCCAAGTCACGGAAATTGTCTACACCCCGATCCAATCCTCTGCGACCCGCGTTGCAGCATTGCTGTCGGGTGAAGTTGATATTATCCAAGACGTTCCAGTGCAGGATCTGGGCCGTGTGGGCTCAACTGCTGGCCTGAAGGTCGGTACAGCCGCGCAGAATCGGGTGATTTTCTTCGGTGTCGATAATGCCGATGGCCCGACCGCTGATCTGCGCGTGCGTCAGGCCATGAACATTGCCATCAACCGTGAGGCTATCAAGAAGGTCGTGATGCGCGAGCAGTCTGACCCGACTGGCGTCATCATGCCTCCGTTTGTAAACGGCTGGACCACAGCGCTGAACGAATACCCGGCCCACGACCTCGATGCGGCCAAGGCTCTGATGGCCGACGCCGGCTACGCTGACGGCTTCGACATTACCCTGAACTGTCCGAACGACCGCTACATTAACGATGAAGCGATCTGCCAGGCTGCTGTGGGTATGATGGGACAGATCGGAATCAACGTTACCCTAGACGCCAAACCGAAAGCGCAGCACTTCCCGTTCATCAAGGGTGGTGACTCCGACTTCTACATGCTGGGCTGGGGTGTTCCTACTTTTGACTCGCACTATATCTTTAACTTCCTGGCTCACACCCGAACCGGCGACCGTGGCTCCTGGAACCCGACCGGGTACTCTGATCCAGCCGTTGACAATATGATCGTCAGCCTCGAGTCCGAGACCGATCTGGCAACACGCGATGCCACGATCGGGAAGATCTGGGACGCGATTCAAACACAGCAGTTGTATCTGCCCATCCATAATCAGGTTCTGAACTGGGGAATGAAGGACAGCATTAATTTTGCTGTTCAACCTGAAGACCAGCCGCACTTCCAGTTCCTGACCTTCAACTGATGCATCGTGGTGTGTCTGACTGACCTTTCCCTAGGTCAGTCAGCCTGCCACGGTGTCCAACGAAAGATTGAACTCGGGCAATTTGTGCCCGAGTTCAATTTACTTTTGGCGCTATGCTCCTGATTATTCTGCGGCGCCTCGGCCAGTCCGTTTTCGTACTGTTCCTGGTAGCCTTCGTTTCATTTATGATGTTCCGCTACGTCGGGAACCCAGTAGACAACCTACTGGGTCAAGAAGCAACGGTGGAACAGCGGGACGCGCTTATTGAAGCGTTGGGTCTCAATGACCCGCTCCATGTGCAATATCTCGGTTTTGTCACGCGGGCGCTGCAATTCGACTTCGGCAATTCCTACCGCGGCGCCATGCCGGTTGCCGATATGATCCTCGAACGCCTGCCAGCGACCCTCGAACTCGCAATGGTCTCGGCACTGTTCGCAATGTTTTTCGGCGTCATCGCCGGGGTGTATACAGCAATCTTCCGCAACCGATTTCTAGCCAACGTGATCATGTCGAGTTCGCTGATCGGGGTATCGCTGCCGACCTTCCTGATCGGGGTGCTATTGATCTGGCTCTTTGCAGTTGAGCTCGGCTGGCTACCCAGCTTCGGCCGCGGCGAAACGGTGCAGATTGGCTTTTGGAGCACAAGCCTGCTGACCGTCTCCGGGCTCAAATCACTGGTGCTCCCAGCAATTACCCTCGGGCTCTACCAGATGACCTTGATCATGCGTCTCGTCCGAGCCGAGATGCTTGAGATCCTGCGCCAGGATTTCATCCGCTTCGCCCGTGCTCGAGGCCTGCCCGAACGCGTGGTGTATTTCAGTCACGCACTTAAGAACACCCTGATTCCGGTCATTACCGTTGCAGGCCTGCAACTTGGCTCCATTGTCGCTTTTGCAATCATTACAGAAACGGTATTCCAGTGGCCCGGAGTTGGGCTGATGTTTATCAACGCGGTCTTTTTTGTTGATATCCCCGTTATGTCGGCCTATCTGCTGTTAGTAGGAACATTGTTTGTTGTGATCAACCTCATTGTGGATCTTCTCTATCTCGCGATTGACCCGCGGATCCGCGACGGGCAACTCAGACGCCAAAGCACATGAGCACCGAAAAGACACTGATAAGCCGCTTTCGCGAAAGCGATTTTCTCTATGACTTCAAACGTTCGCCCGTGACGGTCGTTTCTTTCGTAATTGTGATGATTCTTATCATGCTTGCTGTCTTTGCCGATCTGGTGGCACCGACCAATCCCTTTGACGCGGCATCGCTCAATCTTATGAATGGGTTTACTCCGCCGATGGAGCCTAATGCCTTCACTGGGGAGACCTTTGTATTGGGTACTGACGACCAGGGTCGTGATCTGTTCTCGGCGATCATTTTTGGTCTACGGGTGTCACTTTTTGTTGGGCTGACCGCAGTGATTCTGGCCATGGTACTGGGCGTCAGCCTTGGGCTTATAGCCGGCTATCGCGGAGGATGGGTCGATTCTTTGATCATGCGCGCCGCCGATATTCAGGTGACTTTCCCGTCGATCCTGATCGCGATGCTGATCTTCGGGATTGCCCGGGGCCTACTGCCGCCTCATCTGCGTGACGAAGTTGCGATCACGGTCCTGATCATAGCTATTGGCCTGTCTGAGTGGGTTCCCTTTGCGCGTACCGTTCGTGGCACCACGATGGTGGAAAAAGAAAAGGAATATGTACAAGCCGCTCGCCTCATCGGACTTGGCAGTGGTCAGATCATGGTACGCCACATTCTTCCCAATGTGCTTTCGCCCGTGCTTGTGATTGCGACGATTACCTTGGCGCTTGCGATCATCGCTGAAGCCACGCTGTCGTTTCTCGGAGTGGGTGCACCACCGACTGAACCCAGCCTCGGCACCCTGATCCGAATCGGACAGGATTTTCTTTTCTCTGGTGAATGGTGGATTCTTCTTTTTCCCGCCTTTACGTTACTGGCACTTGCCCTATCCGTAAACCTGCTGGGCGATTGGCTACGCGATACATTGAATCCGAGACTCAAGTGACTGACCCTATCCTCTCCGTGCGTAACCTGAGAGTGGTGTTTCCACACCGCCACGGAGCGCTGGTCCCAATCGACGATATTTCCTTTGATGTAAAAAAAGGAGAGATCATCGGCTTTGTTGGAGAGTCCGGCGCCGGGAAATCAATGACTGGGGCCGCGATCATTGGCCTGATCGATCCCCCAGGCTATATCGACCAGGGCGAGATTTGGTTGGACAATGAGCGCATCGACCAGCTTGACGTCAGTGCGGCCAACCGCATCCGCGGACGACGTATCAGTATGGTCTTCCAAGATCCGCTGACAAGCCTTAATCCCCTGCGCACGATTGGCGATCAGCTCGTCGAAACCATTTTGACCCATCTGCCTGTGAACGGCGATGAAGCCAAGCGTAAGGCTATGGCGGGTCTTGAGGAAGTCGATATCGATCCGAGCCGTTTCAATGCCTATCCACATGAGTTTTCAGGCGGCATGCGCCAGCGTGTCGTTATCGCGCTCGCCCTGTCGGCTGAACCAGAGCTGATCATTGCGGATGAGCCCACCACGGCGCTCGATGTCTCTGTCCAGGCGCAGGTACTAGACCTGCTGAAAAAACTCTGTCGTGAGCACGGTGCTTCGGTAATTCTGATTACCCATGACATGGGTGTTATTGCGGAGACCACAGACCGGGTGGCGGTTCTGTACGCCGGAAGGCTCGCTGAGATAGGCGACACCCACCAACTACTAAGGCACCCACAGCATCCGTATACACGTGGGTTGATCGCATCGACGCCAGCCGTTGAATATGGGGATATCTCAACAGAACTCTTTCAGATCAGCGGCACCATGCCACGCCTAGACGCCCTTCCGAGCGGCTGTGCGTTTCACCCTCGCTGCGAGCAGGCTCTTAATTATTGCGCCAGCCGCCGCCCGGAACTGCAACCGGATGGTGTTGCCTGCTGGCTTTACGCTGATGACTGATTTTATTCACGTCGAACAGTTGTGCCGACGCTTTGATCTGTCAGAGCCATGGCTCGCGCGGATGATTTCCGGTCGACCGAAACGCTTTCTGGATGCTGTCGACGATGTCTCGTTCACCATCGAGCGGGGGAAGACCTATGCACTTGTCGGTGAAAGTGGCTCCGGCAAATCCACTATCGCTCGGATCGCAGTCGGCCTGCTCGGGCCCAGCAGCGGGCGAATCCTGATCGACGGCCATGACCTGCACGACCGGAGTCTTTCCGAGGCGGAGCATCGGCGCATCCGACAACGCCTGCAGATGGTTTTTCAATCGCCTTATGCGTCACTGAACCCCCGATGGCGGGTGGGTAACATTTTGGCCGAGCCGCTGCGCACTTTTGCGCTCGTAGACAGTCGGCAGGCCGAGCAGTGTCGAGTACAGGAACTGCTCGAACAAGTGGGGCTATCAGCTTCGGACGCGCGCCGTTTTCCACATGAATTCTCGGGAGGCCAGCGCCAGCGCATCTCCATCGCGCGTGCGCTTGCGTCCCGCCCGGATTTTATTGTCTGCGACGAACCGACCTCGGCGCTGGATGTATCTGTTCAGGCTCAAGTCTTGAACCTGCTGAAGGAGTTACAACGTGACCTCGGGCTGACCTTTCTCTTCATTACCCATGATCTTGCCGTAGTCCGCGTGATGGCGCACCGAATCGGAGTCCTCAAAGCGGGGCAATTGATTGAAGAACAGGCGACGACCGAGTTGATTGCGTCACCGCAATCTGAATATACGCGTATGCTGATCCGGTCGGCCCCAAGAATTGGCAACCAGAATGGCGGCGCCCACTAAGTTCCAGTCAAAGCAGTGTATAGCGCGAGGCAATGAATCAGCCAATTTTTCAATACAACCTGGATGCCGAACTGCCAGACCCAATGAAAACCAACAACACAGAGATAGCGGGACTTTTCCCGGGCGCCTGAACGTTATGGCGTAAACAGTTGTTCTCCGGGTAGAGGCTGTGGCTAAGTTGTTAATTTAGGTTGGAAGAAGATCGTCCGGAACATCACGCTCGAGCGCCTTTTTAACGTTGTCAAAACTCATCAACGCGATTAACCGCGAAACTTCCCCTTTTATGGAGGTCACACGGTGCAGACTGTGGCGACCGCGAAAAAGCACCATATCGCCGGGCAGAAAATTGACCGGCGTCCGATGCTGGTCCCGCCCGCTTAATATCGAGGTAACATCCGCGAAACACTCATCGTCAACGGTCCGCACCCCGGGGATATATTCAAACGTCCCACCCGCTTTTGCAGGGCGTAACAATATCGNCGCANNGAGTTCGCAGGCATCAAAGTGCCAACCCAGNTCGTCANCCTCAGNCATGACGGTGTAGTTCCNNTGAGCCNCGACNNCATNACTGTATCGGTGTAACNGCTCATTCGGCAGCANAGCCCGCAAGAAGGNCAGCAGGTCNTCGGCTTCGAAAAGCNGCCGCAAGGGTGAACTCTCGGGCAACAACGNGCGNGAAACATAACNNANAGCGAAATGCACAGNGNAATTNAAGGGGTGTCCGGCAGGATAGGCGTTATNGGGCTTCCNNTAATAAGGCGTGTACCAGTTATTGNTCGGATGNGCTTTGCTTTCNAGCGACNGNGCTTCCTGCAGAAAACCTGCTAAACCCTCAGAGCTCAAAAACNCAGGGAAATGACATGCGCCTGTTGAGGCTAACTGGGCNTTTGCCTGCACAATAACCTGCTCTGCCNTGGGGTGATCCAATTCATGTATCGGATAGGTTCCCACATTGACGATTGACTGCAGATTCTCCATTAACAAATATCTCTAAATAAAGCAGAATCCGGCCCGAATCCATTCGGCACATGAGTAACACCCGGAATCATTAGGTTTAATCTTCCCTGCCGAACTACTCCTTGTTATCCTAACTTCAACAACCGGCATATTTCTACACCATGAACAACAAACGCGTCATTGTTTATCCCGATGCCGACCCGGAAGAAAATAAAGTTCTTGCACAGACTGGAAGCAATCACCTCGCCAGCTATGGCACACTGATTATTCATCACGGCNCNCCNGAAAGCCATGAGNAATATGTCTCCAGNATTAAAGACGCNAACGCACTGATCGTCGGCTGGTCTCTCCCGGCCGANGTCATGGCAAAGGCGCCGCACCTTGAACTGGTGACTTTCACCGGAACNGGCGTCAGTGATTACATCGATCTNGCCAAAGCAGCTGCNCANGGAATCACCGTCTGNAACTGNCCAGGCTATGCGGATACCACGGTAGCAGAACACACCTTTNCCCTGCTCCTTGGATCAGCACGCAATCTCACCCTACTTGATNGTAGAACCAGAGCGGGAGNGTGGGATCAGGATACGCCAGGCACTGACTTGCGTGGAAAACAGCTCGGCCTTATCGGCTTTGGAGGAATTGCAAAGAAAGTNCTGGCAATGGCACAAGGGTTCGGNATGCAGGTAAAANTCTGGACACGCTCACCGGAAANGCACTTAGACCAATACAGCNCGGATCTTTTCACCGATATCGAAACCCTGCTGCAGACATCTGACTTTATCTCCTTGCATCTNCCGCTTAATGAGAACACCCACGAGATTTTGGGATCCGATGAAATCCACAATATGAAAGTGGGCGCTACGCTCATCAATACTGCGCGGGGAGGCTTGGTCAACGAACCGGCTCTGATTAGCGCACTGCGCAGCGGCCACCTCAGAGGGGCTGGCCTTGATGTTTTCGCTGAAGAGCCGCTTGCTGATGGTCATCCATTGTTTAGCCTCGATAATGTCATCCTCAGCCCCCATGTGGCATACAACACACCAGATGCGGTCAAGGCAATATTCGAGATTACGGTCCGCAATATCTGCCGCTATTTTGATGGCGAGCCCATCAATATTGTTGCCGCACCCTGACNGCNGAAGAGTCGAAAATANNCGCCGCCTGCTGCAACGTAATCCCCNTGCAACACCGATTACCTCTACCNGCCANACGGTCCAAGGGCTTGCTTTTNNTACTGTCGATACGCTTCATTCACCAAACAGGAGAATATAAATGAAGCTTTGCATCGTATCTGAATAAAACTGCACTTTTGATGACTTTGCCGCCATGGTCGAGCAAAGCCAGGAACAAGCACCGGCCTTCATGACTGAATTTGAACTGGCCAAGGTTCACGATCATAAGTCTGTATTGCTCGTGAACTGCACGGATATGGAAGCACTTCAAGCCTTCATGACGACGCCCGAGATGCGGCAGTGGGATGAAGCCAACGGCTGCGTCGACACCGTCTACGCAATGGAGCGGGTCAATTAAACGACGTTGCGTGGATCCAGATCTTTCGACCTCTGGTCGGTCTAGGCGCTATAGCTGTGGCGACCCAGATATTCAAGGCTGTTGTCGCAGGCAAGTATCACGATTCGCTGGTCTGTGCTAAGNCTGATTTGTCAGTTCGGCAACGATAGCGCCTCTTAGTCTGGCCAGGCTCACGTTGGCTCCTGAACCGTATGATTCTCTGTACTGGTCANGTCAGTAGTTGCGGGAACCGCTTCAAATCATCCGGACGGTCCAGATCATGTCGTTGGTCGAGTTCAGTACTACTTAGACCTAATTCTTNAATACGGGTCCGGGTACAGGAAAGAACTCTTGGGCCACCCCATGGGATATTTGTGAAGAGTTCAGGCTGGGATCTTTGAAGGCCNATAAGGTAATACCCACCATCTGCCGCGGGGCCCANTACCACATCGACNCCTTTGTCNAAACTTTTTCCGGCACGTTCCAAATCTGCGGAACTTAGATCCGGACAGTCNGTNCCGATCATCAGCGCCCANTCGTAAGCCAGTAATGCCTGATCAAAAGCATTGGANATGCGCTCCCCGAGATCATTTCCCGACTGATCGTGCAAGCTGGCACCATAGNCGGCGCGACAATTTCTAAAAAAGAGGTNATNCTGGCAAGGGCTACACCAGAGTTGTACAGGGACGTCTTGCCCNTCTGCAACNCTGNCCANGGTGAGATGAGCNAATTTGGCATGTAGACGAGCCGCCCCTATCGAACCTAACTTCGGGATCAGGCGGGTCTTCGCTTTACCGGCTACCGGGGCGCGCGCGAATACCAGTATTACACCTCCTGACATCCCTAGTGATAAAACCTNGCGAGGATATTGGGTGGGATACCTATGCCATATGCACCACGTAGTAACCACATAAAAGCGACGGTGCGAAACACGCCGTGCTGCTCCCAGCGGCGACTGGATGTGGTGAGGGGTTCTCTAATACAAGCCGGTCTTCCCAACACTTTGAGACGGCGACTCAGTTCCACATCNTCCATGAGCGGTAAAGACGGGATCCCGCCGATAGCGTTGAATGCAGTCCGTGTAACGAATATCCCCTGATCTCCCGTCGCAATNCCGGTGAGCCGGGAGCGNCCATTCATAAAACGCTCCACAATGCTGAGACCTGGATGGCAGTCGCGGCCGGATAGCCGTACATCAAAGCGCCCCCAGACGGCGTTGCGTAATGCCTCAATGATCAGATGGTCTGCATTTTTCGGAATCCAGGTATCCGCATGCACAAACCACAGGACAGGATGGCCTGATGCCTTCGCGCCGAACGCTAGCTGGGAAGCCCTGCCGCGTGGCGCATCAAGCACCCGGTCCACGAATGGCTTGGCTTCTGAGGTGGTCTTATCCCCGCTACCTCCATCAACTACGATCACTTCATGCCCCCGCTTNCGTAGCGGCTGCAACTTGCTNAGCATACTNNCAATCTGGCCCGCCTCATTCANAGTCGGAACAATGATCGAAATTCGAGAGTCAGTCATTACTACTCAAATCCNGGCCTCTCNATTAGCAACATTTACTNGTTCAACGCGCCGCTACAACTACTGCCAGAGCCTGCTGTACAACCGAAACAGTGATCCGCCGCTGTAATAGGTTGGTCATCGAGCGCTGCAGGCTCGATATCGCTGAGGTGCAGTCGTTTTGATTCATCGATCCGAAGGGGAAGTCCAAGCATCTGATTAAAATCACAGTCATAAACAAAACCTTGCCAGTCAACGCTAATCAATTCCCGACACATCAGTCGGGACAGGTTTTCCTTGGAGAAACTAGCGTGAAGTAAAGCCATATACTCTTCAAGTTGGCCGCTGGAGACGAGAGTACTGGCAAAGCGCTGTATGGGCATATTAACAAGGGTGTAGAGCCTGTTGAACCGAATGCCNTACTGTTCANCAAGGTGNCGNCGGTAGTCNGNTTCNAGTNCCTGCTGCGGCGGAGGCANNGAAGGACCGATNGGGTTNTACATCAGGTTNANCTTCNGGCGGCTGCCCACNTCACCGTACCCAAGGGCATTAAGGCGCCGAAGAGCNGTNATGCTACTGGAAAATACACCCTTGCCACGTTGTTCGTTAACATTTTTTTCCAAGTAGCAAGGCAGCGAAGCGACCACTTCCACGTCTTGCTCTGCCAGGAAAACGGCCAAGTCTTCCTGCCCGGGCTCTGCTAATACGGTCAGGTTGCAGCGATCGATTACCTCAATGTTGCGGGNGCGTGCNGCCAGCACCAGTCGACGGAANTGGGGATTCAACTCGGGCGCACCTCCGGTTAGATCTAGCTGCCTTACCTCACTACGATCTAGGAACTCAATCACGGCGTCGGAGGTATCCTTGGTCATCACCTCGGTACGTTTTGGTCCAGCATTCACGTGGCAATGCTTACAGGCCTGGTTGCAGAGATAACCGACATTGACCTGCAGCGTCTGCAATGNCCCTCTTCGGACCGTCGGGAAGTCCGTTTTCACCGGGATCAAGGTTGATAGCGGGGTATACACAGCAATGCCGCCTTCAGTCCCGTACCACAGAGAAATTTGCGCTTATCCAGGCTGTCATTCCGTTGTGGACCACAGACAAATCAGAAAAACCGTTTGCACTAAGGAGTCGAGCCGCTTTAGCCGAACGGACGTGCGTACAACAGACGATTGCGACGGGGCTATCCCTGAACGGAATCAGTTCATCAATTCTATCCTTCAGAACGTCGAGCGGAATATTCAATGACTGATCTATGTGGCCTTGTTTGCCCACAAACTCCTCTGGAGACCGAACATCCAGAATCAACGGCCTCTCNGCAGATTCCAATCGTATTTTCAAATCACTGACTTCCAGCATTGGCTTCTGGCGTAGGCGCCTGATCAGCCCAGGAAGAAATATTGCCAGTGCCAGGAGCGCCAAAGCCAGCAATCCTTTATGGATCAGACCCTCACCGCCGGCAATGAATTCACGACCCGCGTATCCAAGGTAGGTATAGGCGACTGCGCCTGGCAACATAGCGATACAGGTCGTCACTGNGTAATGGGAAATCTGGATACGGGTTAGGCCNAGCGCGTAGTTGAGTAGATTGAACGGAAACAACGGAACCAGCCGGACGAACGCAACGAAACGCCAGCCTTCGGCTTCGACACCGCTCTTTAAATGACGAATACGAGGACCGCTCTTTTTCTCTACCCAGTCCGCGNCCAGATAGCGCGAAATCATAAAAGCCGCCGTAGCGCCGATAGTCGCTCCCGTGAGGTTGTACAGGACGCCCCAAAACGGCCCAAACAGNGCTCCGCCAACAAGGGTGATAATAGAACCAGGCAGAAACAGGACTGTGGCGATCGCATATAGTCCGATAAACACCAGCGGGCCCGCTGGACCAAAACGGCTTACCCAACTCTCTAATATCTGCGCGCTGAATACATCACGATANACNATCGCAAAACCGATTCCGATAGCAACCATTAGAAGCAGTAAGAGTCGAAATGCTGCCTTAGTCATTCCGAATTCTCAACGCCTGATCCGCCTGTCTGATCTGCTTCATTCCTCTTTGAGCGATCGAGACCGGTTAATCGCATAATTGCCCACCGTGCCCCGAAACGGCAACCACAAGATCCCGTGAATCCAGGTTACTTCTCCGGGTGTGCGGTAATTTTGAATACCGATAATCATCTGCTCATGGCCTGCGCGAGGCTGATCACGATAGGTTCCAAACCAGCGATCCCAAAAAGCCAGGTTGAATCCGAAGTTACTGTTCGCCTCGTCGTAATCCACTGAATGGTGAACGCGGTGCATGTCCGGCGTCACGATCAACTGGCGCAGAACGTGGTCCATGCGCAAAGGCAATCGCACGTTAGCATGATTGAACATGGCCATAGCATTAAGCACAATCTCAAAAATCACCACAGCCACTATTGTTGGGCCAAGGGCCACGATAGTCACAAATTTGATCAACATGGACAGGATAATTTCAATCGGATGGAAACGAGCACCTGTGGTNACGTCATAATCAAGGTCTGCATGGTGCACTCTGTGCAGTCGCCAAAGTATCGGNACTGCATGCATCAGGATATGCTGCAGATAGATTACAAAATCCATCACAAAGAGGGATATTGCCAACGAAAGCCACAACGGTAATGGGTAATAATTAAGCAGACCCCAGCCTTGCTCGCTGGCTAATGCTGCGACACCTACCGCTGCTGCCGGGAAGATAAACCGAAGCAGAATACTATTAAAGATGACTAACCCAAGGTTATTTCCCCAGCGGAGCATTTTCGACAAGACCGGGCGACGCCGGGGCGACAGGACTTCCCAGAAAGCCATCAGCGCAAATACGCCAAGGAAAAAACTCATTCGGATCGCTGCCTCGTAGGCTATTACCAGTTCATCCATTACTTGTCGTTNTCGTCTGAGTTGAGCGAGCGAGGATTGCCCTTGCCGAGGCTACTCCAAACATAATAAAATATTCAATTAATTAATTGAATATATTTTAAGGAATACGACTTTGTTGTCAAGCGGCGACTTTAAGCGGGACTTATTTAACCAACTTGCAAGAATCGGCAAGGGATTGAGTCATGGAAACCGTCTGGAATTGCTCGAATTGCTCGCTCAACGCGAATGCAGCGTAGACGATCTTGCCGATGTGGCTGGNCTAAGCGTCGCGAATACTTCCCAGCACCTAAAACAGCTGCGCCAGGCGGGACTCGTTACTTCTCGAAAGGAAGGGCAGAGAGTCTTTTATCGTATCAATTCAGAGGATGTCCTGAGCTTGTTAACCGCGCTTCGTTCCGTTGCCCAACACAACCTAGCCGAGACACAACAACTCATCCAAAACTACCTCAACCACCGCGATGCCCTAGAGCCAGTTGCCCGCCATGATCTGCTAGCNCGCGTCCGTAATGGTCTTGTAGATGTATTAGACGTCCGGCCACCCGAGGAATTTTCTGCCGGNCATNTTCCCGGCGCTATCAATGTGCCGTTGAAGACACTCGAATCACGCCTTGCAGATCTAGACCCTGAACATGAGATCGTCGCCTACTGCCGTGGTCCGCACTGCATTCTTGCCTTTGATGCCGTAGCGCTACTCCGACAGGAAGGATTCACAGCATTCCGGCTGGAAGACGGATTTCCGGAGTGGCAGCACGCCGGCTTACCGGTAGAAACCTCTCCTGATCAGTGAAGCCACTAATGTCGGTAATCACCAGAAATCCAGATTTTGCGATCAAATCCATCTCCTAAGATTAGATGCTGTGGCGCAGTANAGACGACTCGCCTGATTTTGAAATACTATCCTACAGTTAAGGCTCCCAGTTGGNTATTNCGGGGCAATAAACCCGTGNAAATACAACCATAGAGGCCCAANTCATCATANTAAAACCGATATGAATTCCANGCCATCAGGGAAGTCCTNNTGTNTAGACATGCTGATTATTGGTGCCGGGTTTGGCGGNATCTGCATGGGAATAAAAGCCAAAGCNGCGGGCCTGAGTGTTCTAATTCTGGAGCGAGCTGACGATATCGGCGGCACGTGGCGGGAGAACGTCTACCCGGGCTGCGCCTGTGATACNCAGTCNCACCACTACAGTTTTTCTTTCTTTATGAAGTCAAACTGGTCGCGNCGATTCGCCGGCCACGCAGAAATACTGAAATACCTCCATAGCGCTGTAGATGCGTTTGATCTGCAAGGGGATATTCACCTCCAGCAGGCCGTACAGGCCATCTGTTTCTCTGAAGATACTTCTATCTGGTCGGTAAAAACAAAATCAGGCGCGATGTATCGTGCGCGCTTTGTGGTCTCCGCCGTGGGGCAGCTCAATCAGCCTGCCTGGCCGGATATTCCCGATTTTTCAGCTTTTTCCGGAAAACTCATGCACTCGGCGACATGGGATACATCTTACGATTTGAGCGGTAAAACCGTAGCCGTTATTGGAAATGGCGCCAGCGCGGTACAACTGATTCCCGAGGTCGCGAAAAAAGCAAAGCACCTGACGGTTTTTCAAAGATCTCCCAACTGGATCGTGGAACGAAATGATCGAAAATTTCGCGAGATCGAAAAGAAACTATTTCGATGGATACCGATTTGGGCCTGGCTATACCGGTCGTACTTCTACTGGCGCTGGGAGAAATCCTGGCCTGAGTTCATCGAACACTCTCGGCCTGCCAAGAAAAAAACAACACAGTTGAAAGAGCGTGTCGCGCAGGAAGTAAAGAGTTCAGAACTTGCAGAGACCCTNACCCCGAAATTTCCGCTGGGTTGTCGGCGAATCCTGCTTTCCGATGACTACTATCCCGCATTACAGCGGGATAACGTGGTCCTGGAAACGACGCCTATCGAGCGACTGGAAGCGAATTCCCTCGTTACCNCCGAGGGTGTCCACCATTATGTCGATTGCCTTGTTGCCGCTACAGGTTTTCACTCACATGATTTTCTACCGGGCGTTGAANTTACNGGTCTGGGAAGCGCTGATCTGCACAAAGAGTGGGAGAACAAGGGCGGGCCCGAAGCATATCTCGGCATCGCGGTGTCTGGGTTTCCAAATCTGTTTTTTCTTTACGGCCCAAACACGAATCTAGGGCATAGCTCAATCATTTTCATGATTGAATGCCANGTTCACTACATCTTGAAGGTCATTGGGCTTCTAAATAAGAAGGGCGGAAAAACCATTGAGGTTACNCACAACTCAATGGAGNAATTTAATCAGGCTATTCAAAAGNAACTTNNGCGNACCGCATGGGCCGGCTCGTGCAACAGCTGGTATAAAAGCGCCCAAGGAAANATTATCAATAACTGGTCTACCCANACAGTCGGTTACTGGCTGAGAACCAGGCGGCCGATTGCCGGCCATTACCACGTTAAGTGAGTAGGGAGCGCGCGGGACGGTTTCCCGAAATCACGAAAAACGTTGTGATGAATCCCAAAAGATGCGGNGCTCAGGGCTCGGGTCGGNGGTAAATCTACTGAGTCACTCGCCGAGTTGATGTGTTTAAGACGCTTAGTTACAAGCGTGGGCCTGAGGCCTNCTGTTGTCACATACGGTGACCTGCTTTAAGAACGTCATTGACTGGTTGACTGTCGATTCATCTATCTCGTCGGATCGTAGCGCGTAAGCCAACTGAACAGTATAGAAATTCTCATTCCCGGAAACACCCTTTACGTATGTGAACTCTGGCTTGCTGGTCATCGGGTTGTTTGGGCACTTCAAGAACCAGACCGCGACCGGATAATTGTTTTCCAGTCCTTCGTGCAACAACATTGCACCATACTCAGGACAAGCCTCTTCCCATCCATCTGCCATGTGATTAAAAAACTCAACCGGATCAAGATTAGGCANATCCTGGACAGTCAATGTCAGCATTTGGCTCCAATCATTTACGGTTTCACCCTTTGGCACCCATTCCTGGATAAAAAAGGATTCATCATCATCCTCAAATCCCTCTTCAAACCCAGGGGGCAAATCAAAATAAATATNTTCAGAGGNGCTCTGGGCATGTGCGNCACAGAACAGCAAGGAGGCTGTGACGAGCGATATACCCCAAAGTGAGTCTCGTTTAACGGATGTCAAGTGATACNTCACCCAGGCCCTTGAAACTTGCGACGATTGTATCTCCAGGGTTTACCCGATAGATATCTGTTGCCGCTCCGGNATTGNGTATATCACTNGCNTTCAGGCCCNCGCCATCNCGGGGGCGGGCATTTACAAGCCAAGCAGATGTGCCAAGCGGGTCTCCCAGCACATTTTTTCTCNATCCTGATCGTTCTTGCTTTCCGTTAACGACTAGTGAGACCTCTGTGTTGACAAGATCAAGGTCTCGCCATCGCTTTACCCCAGCTCCATAGACCCATGCACCATCGGTACCGTTATCGGTAATCACTGATGAAGGTCCTTCAACATCACTTTTTCAAAACGCGTTTTCTTCAAAAGCTGTGCCGCAGCCTCAATCTGTTCTGGCGTCAAGGCCTTTTCCTAAGTTGCATAAAGATTGAACCGCCTTTGCGGCCCTAACGTGTCTCGGTTTTCCGGGCGTGATGGTCCCGCTCCTCCTCNAAGTCGCTCAGCTTTTCATCAAGCATCTGCGGATTAATATTGGAGTTTTCCATTACAAGGCTTTCTAACGCGCTCAATACACATCGATAATAGTTTTCCTGATCATCCGCTTCGCCTTCGATCTTAGCCTGTTTTAAAGCGTCGCCCAGTGCCTGAGACCAGGCCCCAGCGCTAAAAACTCCGTTCTGTACCAGTGTATCTGAGATCCCGAGTGCTTGTGCCTGCCAAATCTCATTAAAAACAGGATCACCATCGACCGAGAGCAACGGGCCGGGAGAGACGGGTGGGGTTTTATTCGTCATGACGCTGCTGTCAGGTACGACTCCCAGAGATCAAGAAAGACTTTATCTTTGCTGTCGTGTATCTCCGGCCAGAGATTAGAGCTAGCGAAAACTACCGAGTAAAGATGCTGATGGATTTGCCTGCCTTGTGCAGATTGATCAGGTAATACATGGGCGCCGTGATAAGCATGAATTACTCCGCGGACGCCTCTTGCGTATTGCGGTAGGCGTGTGTGGCCTCGGTGTCCTTGCTTATTGGTAATTATGCTTTGTCCCGTTGAGAACACAGGATCAGATTCAATCGGCGCATCATAACGAACCGCATGGTTTCGCTCGTCCAGCAATATATCCTGTGCCGAAGTGGCGGGAAGCAAGTCACCAGAGTAATCCATACTGCTCAGGGAGACTTGATGGTCGATCTCCTCCAGCGAGATCCATCCCGCTTCAATATAAGTCGCAAAATCCGTCTGGGCCCAAGAATCAAGATAAGGCCGACTCAAATAGTCTTCAGGCATGATCAATTCCCGACAATAGCGCCACCAGTCGATCGTCATATTTGGAGTTCGCGCGCACTGGGCGATTCCCCACTCTCTGCCCTCCCATTCCTTATCAAAGGGCTCACTAACATAATCGACTTGAACGGGACCGTATCCTTCTTCACCACCAAGATCATGAACGCCATCCATCAGTCAATACCATGTGAGGAGAGTCTGAGAGCGCGATCGGTACCGATCATTGAGTTGCGCGTCACAATATTTGCTAACGCCGCCTCATCGAAAGCCTCTGATCCTGCTGGCCGCTGCGGCAACACCAGATAACGCAGCTCTGCGGTGCTGTCCCAGACACGGATTTCGACATCAAGGTTAATCTCGACACCGAACTCTTCCAGGACACCGCGTGGATCGCGTACAGCACGGGATCGATAAGCTGCCGCTTTGTACCAAGCAGGTGCAATCCCCAGAATCGAGAACGGGTAACACGAGCACAAAGTGCATACGACCAAATTGTGGATCGCATCTGTGTTTTCCACCACCTTGAGATGGCCAGTGGCCCTACCCAGATATCCCAGCTCATCGATTGCCGCTGGCGCATTGGTCATCAGACGCGTCTTATAGGCGGGATCGGTCCATGCCCTGGCAACGATATGGGCCCCCCGCTTAGGTCCGATATGCTCCTGATAAACCTCTACCCAGGCATCAACGCTCTGCGGGTTAACCAGTCCTTTCTCGACAAGAATCGATTCCAATGCACGCACCCTCAACGCTGGATCTGCCGGGAGACGTGAATGTAGTTGTCGATGAATTTGGGCTACCTTGTTGGCATCGTAGTTGGTCATTCTTTGAATAAGGTAAGTGGTGGAAATTTTCTTGACGCGTTGCAAGTTGCACGCTGTTGGATTTTAAGGCGTTACTTACAACCCCTTGAATATAGATTTATTCTACCGTTCTTTCATCAGTACTGACTCGTCATGAACAGGAAATCGGTGGGCACGCATGATGACAGAGCAAAGAGCAAATAATTCGAAAACGATATCTCGCTAGTCTGGCCTAGAATACGATGCGCCGACGAAGCCTAGGACGAGATACCCAACCCTATGATGCCCTCAAGTACCCTGCGTGGAATTATCCTGATCATGATCAGCATGGTCATCGCCGCGTTTGCCGGGGCGATCATGAAACTGCTGGGTGAGCAGCTTCCCGCCTATCTGGTCGCCTGGTTTCGATTTCTTGGGATGAGCCTGCTGATGCTGCCCTATCTGATCTGGCGCTTTGGCCTCTCTGGGCTGATGCCTGCCCGCCCCTGGATGCAGGCCATCCGCGGCCTGACGATGGCCGGCGCCACNACNCTTTTCGTTCTTGGNTCCCGCACTGTCGATTATGCGGACGCAATCGCGATTCTNTACGCCTATCCGTTTCTGTTGGTCATCATGGCCGTTCTGTTTCTTAAAGAACGGGCCGGATGGCCGGTATGGATTGGCGTCACCAGTGGATTTGTGGGAGTTCTGCTGGTGATCCGACCTGAGTTTGAAGAGATCAACATGGGGGCAATCTTGATCTTTCTCTGCGCTGTCGTGCTCAGCATCCAACTTACGCTGAGCCGTCGACTCGGTGCAGTCTCTCCGCCACTGATTACGGCCTTTGCTGGCGCGGTTTGCGCGACGATTGTTCTTACATTTTTTCTCCCGGGCANCTGGCAGGCGATTCCGGATTCGGCTTGGCCCTACATCTGGCTTCTAATTCTGACGGGTACGGTAAATCAGGTNCTGCTGNTGTANGCCTTCGCCGATTCCGAAGCTTCGACGCTCGCACCATTCACCTACGTCGAGATTGTGGCGGCAGTCACATTTGGTTNCCTCTTCTTCAGNACCCTNCCCTCTTTTATTTCCTGGATTGGTATTGGGCTGATTGCAGCGAGNGGTATCTATGTGGCCCGCGCTAGACAGGTAGCGATCATCCCCCGTCGTGCTCCCAAAATCTAAGTCGATTTAGGATAAAGTTCTTTGGGATAAGTATCGAACGATGAATGATCGAGCCGCGGAGGACCCAACGGATGAATGATGATGACCNGGACAGAACACAGCGCGCCGCTGTTCGGGCGCCGACCGGACACCACTTCGCCCGCAACCTCGACTGGAAACTATTTCGCACGCTCCATGATATCGTTAAGGCGAATACAATTATCCAGACTGTAGACGAAGTCGGCANGGCTGGGGNNNAATGATACAACNCGGTCTCCGGCCGACCGGCTTACGCGTCTCTATACAACCATTCAGAATGAGGANCTCNTTGAATGCCTGACCCAAAAACNGGNGAACTTAGGGGCAACCGCAATCTNAAACGCCTGCGACGAATTTCACAGAGCAAGCAGGATGAGGAAATTAAACGGGGTCTGGAACTGGGGCTTGAGGCTGCAGATTCGATCAACGATCGAAGCATATCGCTGTTTAGCCGAGGTCATCAGCCAGCCTTCGCCGGCATTAATACCTTTATGAAAACTCCATATTGCGAGGATATTCGTAAAGTCGGTGANTATGAAGCAGCCTTCGTTGGCGTGCCGTTCGATACCGGAACGACCTACCGACCCGGTACCCGCTTTGGGCCACAGGCAGTCCGCCGAATCTCTGCTGTTTACGATGGTTACTCTGTAGACGGTGGGGTCGACATTTTTGAGGAACTGGATATCTGTGACGCCGGAGACGTGTTTGTCATTCCGGGAAATATTGAAAAGTCGTTTGATCAAGTCTCTAACGCGATCTCTCACATCTATACCTCGGGTGCCTTTCCGATAATCTGTGGTGGCGATCACAGTCTTGGCTATCCAAATGTCCGCGGGATCGCACCACACATTGACGGTAATGTGGGCATCATCCATTTCGACNGGCATATCGATATGCAAGACATGGACATGGATGAGCGCATGCACACGACTCCCTGGTTCTGGACTTCCAATAACCACGAGAGTGTNGAGGTTCATGGCTCGCACCGTGCCCACAGCCATATGCACGATGTCGGACTCAGTAACTGCCCACCTAAAAATTTAGTACAGATCGGTATCGGTGGTTGGTATGGCTCACGACCCGGATCTGAAGTCGCTAACGAGCGTGGCTCCAGTGTTATGACCATGAAAGATGTTGAGGAACTCGGGGTACATNGGGCTGCCGAGATGGCATTGGAACTTGCCTGGAAAGATGCAAAAGCGGTCTACCTTTCCTTCGATATTGACAGTATCGACCCAGGATTTGCCCCCGGAACCGGAACTCCAGAACCAGGCGGGTTCACCCCGCGGGAGGCACTAGAAATGGTGCGGCTGATCGCTCACGAAGGCTTATGCGGTATGGAGGTCGTCGAAGTCTCNCCACCTTACGACGTCAACGACAANACCTCACAACTGGCCTGCCGGGTGATACTAGACGCGCTCGGTACTATGGTGGTTGAGAGGAAAATTGGCCATCGCGACCGGGTAATGTCGGTAGAAGATTAGAACGTTGTGATAGGAATTATCGTCTTAGGCCTNTTACTTGGNATGCAGCATGCCCTGGAAGCCGATCACTTGGCTGCTTTGGCAAGTATCTCGGCAGGAAAGCGGGGTGGGAAGCAAATCTTCCGCCACGGCTTAGCCTGGGGCGTTGGACACATGTTGACCCTNTGCGTCTTCGCTGGCGTCATCATAATCTCGCGATCTTCGATCAGTCCGGCACTGTCTTATTGGTTGGAATTTGCAGTTGGAGTGATGCTGATCTTGCTGGGCGCAAACGTCCTTCACCGCCTTGTTCGGGAGAGGGTTCACATCCACGCTCATTCCCACGCGAATGGCCAGATTCATATTCACGCACACTCGCACGCTGATAACCATCAACCTCACGCACAGATTCCCCACGAACACGGGCACCCGTCAGGATTGCCCATTCGTAGCTTGCTGGTCGGAATGGTCCAAGGTCTCGCAGGTTCCGCAGCTCTGGTGGTTTTAGCGGCTGCGGCGCTAGATTCGCCGATTAAGGGCCTGGTATACGNGCTTCTTTTCGGTGTTGGGTCAATGCTGGGCATGGCACTACTGTCNGCCGTGATCTCGGTCCCGTTGAGATTTACCGCCAGATTTATGACCTGGAGTCACCTGGGTATCCGAGGTGCCGCAGGCCTGGCGTCTGTCGGTCTTGGCGTTGCCATCATATGGTGACAAAACTCAAAATAAAGCGCGGCGACATAAGTCCCGATAGGTAGTAATAGGGCTCACGGACGAATTCGAACCAGTCCCTTTGTGCCAGACCCACCNAACAGTATCAGTTGATCACCAAACTATTCAACGCATGGGTGATTGGTTCGCAAGCGCCCTCGGTCACAATCGCCTGCTCGCCCAGTGCCATCATATGGCCACTGCTTCTGTCGACCATGAGCATATGCATGAAGAAAGTCATGCCTGGCTCCAGCACCTGGGGATCTGCTTCGCGGATCAAGGGATCTTCCATCCAAGTCGGTGGAAACATAGCCCCCATCGTATAGCCGCAAACATTAAGNTAGCTTTCGCCAAAACCGCCGGCAATAAAAGCCTGACGATGGCTTTCGAACACATCGCCCACAGTGCTTCCAGCAACCAAGGTCTCTTTGCAGGCTTGGAGTGCCTGGTGGCATACCTCAAACATAGTGCGATGTGCCTTGCTAGCTTTACCAGTCACCAGTGTAAACGTAAGCGCCGCGTGGTAATGCCGATAGGCCGCGGCGAACTCATGAAATACCTGGTCTTCGTCACCGATACATCGGCCCCCGGACTTGTAGCGTACGAGTTGAGCCGACGGACCGCTCCCCATAGGCCAGACATGGGCTGGGGTATCACCGTCGCGTGACCACACTACCCGATGCATGGCACTGCGGATGTCTCCCTCAAACGCTCCAGGCACTGAGAGATTAACCGCCTCTTGCTGTACCGCCTGACAGATCTTGCCGGCCTTGCGCAGATAATCGAGTTCTGCGGGACTTTTGACCAGCCTCTGCCGACGCACCAGGTCTGAGGCATCTACGGTTGTGCAAGATCCTTCAAGCGCAACATCCAGCATACGGCCGCGACTGGCTGAAAGCCCATAGGCATCATACTCAACACCGATGCGCTTGCCGCGCATGCCACGGCTCTCAAGCATCTCCCGTACATCACTACCTGGATTTGCATCCCCTGAATCTATCCATATACGAACGTCCTCAATTACTGATGTATACGCCGCCTGAACCCGATCTGCCGCTCGTGTGACAAGGGTCAAACTGCCATCCGCGCTCAGAAATAGTGTCTGAAACAACACGAAACCATCAGTGTCGTAGCCGCTCAGGTAGTACATGCTCTCCTGCTTAAACAGCAACAGGCCATCTAGGTTCTGCCCAGCCATCCGCTGACAGGCCTGCGCAATCCGGGCATCGAATTCTGCCTTGGAAAAATGCAGGTTCACAAGATTCCTCCCGATGCCCTCGCTGATCTTGACAAGTTCAACCCCCTACCTGCTAGGCAATTCTCGACCGGGGCGTACATGTAGTCACTGATACCCTTGAGATTTTTCGCTTTGATGGCGTCGTTCGACCGCCCGCTGCCGTTTCGTCAAACCTGTTCTATGCCAAGTCCTAAGCTTTATTAAGAGAAGCAACTTTCACAACGAGTTTTCCGAAGTTCTTTCCTTTCAGGAGACCTATGAAGGCTTCCGGTGCTGCCTCAAGACCGTTCACAAAGTCCTCACGATATTTTAGTCGACCGTCTGAGACCCACTGAGTAAGTTGCTTGAGTGCTTCGGCCTCCT
>NHDO01000001.1 GCA_002171735.1 Proteobacteria bacterium TMED61
GCATCTGACCGAGCGCACTGTCGACAAAAGCCGGCAGGCGCTCGATATAACTGCTTAACTCTAATTAGGATTTTAGCACCCGATGGGGTGCCGGCCTGTGAACCGCTGCGTCACTGAAACGGTCTAATCCGCTTCAGAATCCCGAATCAGTTTGGTCAGGGTATCGGGATCGAGGATCGTCAAACACTGGCGGGTGGCTTCAATGAGGCCGCCTTGCTTCAATTGGTTGAGCGTACGTGTGACGCTTTCCCGTGTCGTGTTGGTTCGACTCGCGAGATCGGCATGGGTCGGGGGCGGTGTGATCTCAACTGTGCCGTCCTGTGCAGGATGCATGCTCGCCAGCCGCAGAAGTTCGGCGTGAATCCGGTTGCTGGTATTGAGCGTACTGAACTCGAACACCTTTTCATCAGCTCGGCGTAGACGACCGGTCAATTCGACCAGCAACGCCCGCATTATCTTGGGATGCGAGTCGAGGAACTCATTGAAGACACGTGCCGGTAGCGCCGCCAACAGGCTTTCCTCAAGCGTGACGACAAAACTGGAGCGCGGTTCGCCATCAAGCGCAGAGAGTTCACCAAAGACGTCGCCTTGGACGAGTTCCGCAAAGGTGATCTCTTTGCCCGCATCCGAAAAGGTTTTCGCACTGACCCGGCCGCTGCAGATGAAATACACCTCGTCGCAGGGTGCATCCTGCGCGAGCACTTCGCTTGCTGCCTCATGGCGCGACCAACTGCAGTTTTCAGCGAGTACGGTCAGTTCCTCTTCGGTTAAAGGTGAGAAGATTCGAACCTGTCCCAGGGCCGTGACACTAACTTTGGCTGTCGCTTGTTTTGCCATACTGAAACTCCGAGACGCACCTGAGGATTACCTTAACCGATTATGGCGCTTGGGGCGATAGTTGCCTTGCGCAACTGGATCTGGACCCCGGTTGGTCCGCAAAGCCGCTATGATTCGGTCACATGGAGGCGCAATTACCCTGTCGGATTGTCTGCTTGACCGAGGAAACGACCGAGACGCTTTACCGTATCGGTGAGGCCGATCGGATTGTGGGGATTTCGGGTTTCACGGTCAGGCCGCCACAGGCCCGGAAGGAAAAACCCCGCGTCAGCGCCTTCACCAGTGCACGCATCGATCGAATTCTTGCGTTGTCACCAGATCTTGTCCTCGGCTTTTCGGACCTGCAGGCCGACATCGCCCAGGAACTGATCCGCGCTGGGGTGAGTGTGATGGTGTTCAACCAACGCTCGGTCAGCGGTATCCTGGACATGATGAAGACCTTGGGCGCAATGGTGGGCGCCAGTGAATCTGCCCAGGTTCTGATTGACGAATGCCGAGTGAATCTCGAGCACGCCCGGGCTCGGGCGCGTACACCGTACCCTCGGGTGTATTTTGAAGAGTGGGATACCCCCCAGATTTCAGCGATCCGCTGGGTTTCCGAACTGATTGAGGCGGCAGGGGGGGAAGATATTTTTCCGGAACTCGCACAGTGCCCGGATGGCAAGAGCCGGATTATCGCGGACCCTGAAGAGGTGGTACGCCGACGTCCCGACATTATTATTGGATCCTGGTGCGGCAAGAAGTTCCGGCCAGAGAAGGTTGCCGCCCGGCCCGGGTGGTCGGCGATCCCCGCAGTGAGAAATAACGCGCTCTATGAAATCAAGTCGGCCGAGATTCTCCAGCCCGGCCCGGCGGCGCTTAGTGACGGACTCTCACGGCTGTGCACCATTATTGATGCCTGGCACGCGGCGCATGACCGGCCTGTGCATGAGTTCGGGCAGGACATCACTGGCTGAACGCTGAGTCGTTCCAGACTTCAAAATCCATCGCGGCCTTGATCAGTGAACGCGTATAGTCGTTTTGGGGAGCCATAAAGACCCGGTCCGCCGCGCCGTGTTCAACTACCCGGCCGGAGCGCATGACGATGATCTCGTCGGCCAGGGCGCGCACCACACGCAGGTCATGGCTGATAAAGAGATAGCTCAGCCCATGTGTTTCCTGCAGCCCCAACAACAGGTCAATTATCTGTGATTGCACCGCCCGATCGAGGGCTGAGGTCGGCTCATCCAATACGATCAGCGCGGGTTTCAGGATCAGCGCCCGCGCGAGGGCGATCCGCTGGCGCTGGCCGCCGGAGAACTCGTGCGGGTAGCGCAGCCGCGCATCAGGCTCAAGCCCGACTTCTTCAAGAGTATCGATGACCTGCGATTCTTGCTGTTGCCCGTCAGAAATTCCGTGTGCTGTCAGCCCCTCGGCAATGATGTCGCCGACACTCATTCGCGGGCTGAGGCTGCCATAAGGGTCCTGGAAAACAATCTGCATTTGGCGGCGCAGGTCCTTGAGGGCGTTGCGACGCAGGCCGTCGATGCGCTGATCCTTAAACGAGATCGCCCCGTGACTTTTCGTCAGCCGCAGCAGTGCCAACGCCAGCGTGGTTTTGCCCGAGCCACTCTCGCCCACCACACCCACTGTGCGACCGGGGTGCAGTGTCAGACTGACCCCATCCACGGCTTTGACATGATCGACCGTCCGCCGGAGGATGCCCCGACGAACGCTAAACCAAACCCCGAGTTGATGGGCTTCAAGGAGCGGCTTGCCCGCGGCCTCGGTGACGGTATGTCGGGCTTTGGGCTCAGCTTCGATGAGTGTCCGGGTGTATTGTTCCGAAGGCGCTTCAAAAATCTGAGCCGTGGCGCCCGATTCCACAATCCTTCCGTTTTGCATGACGTAAACTCGGTCTGCGGTTTTTCGTACGACGCCCAGATCATGAGTGATGAGCAGCAGGGCCATGTCGAGGTTTCGGCAAATCTCATCGAGTAGTGCAAGGATTTGCGCCTGTGTGGTGACGTCGACAGCTGTTGTCGGTTCATCGGCAATCAGTAGACGGGGCTGGTTGGCAAGGGCCATGGCGATCATGACACGTTGACGTTGGCCGCCCGAAAGCTGGTGCGGCCAGGATTTCAGTTGGCGCTCGGGGTCGCGGATGCGCACCTGTTGCAGCAGCTGCAGCGCCTGCTGACGGGCATCGCGCTCCTTCATTTTTTTGTGCAGGATCAGCGTCTCACAAATCTGTTTTTCAATGGTGTGCAGGGGATTTAAAGACACCATCGGTTCCTGGAAAATCATCCCAATACGAGCGCCGCGTACCCGCCGCAGCCTGCCCTCGCCTGCCCCCAGAAGCTGTTCCCCCTCGAAGTTGATGCGGCCGCCGGGGTGACTGGCTCGGGGATAGGGCAATAGTCCCAGTATCGATGCCGCAGTGACTGACTTGCCCGACCCGGATTCGCCCACGAGAGCGATGCGTTCGCCGGGTTCAATGGACAACGAGACATCCTGAACGGCATCGATGGGACCTGAGGGCATGGCGAAGCGGACCGACAGGTTGCGAATGTTCAGCAGCGGTTTTGACGGGCGGCGGCTGTCCATCACGAATCCAGCGTTTTGCGAGGGTCGAAGGCGTCGCGAACTGCTTCGCCGACAAAGATCAGCAGGCTCAACATGAGGCCGATCACGAAAAAGCCGGTGAAGCCGAGCCACGGCGCCTGCAGGTTAGCCTTGCCCTGTGCCAGCAGTTCGCCCAGTGATGCGGATCCGGGTGGTAAGCCGATTCCCAGAAAATCCAGGGAGGTCAGCACAGTAACGGAGCCCGCCAGAGTGAAAGGTATAAAGGTAATGGTTGCCACCATTGCGTTGGGCAGCAGGTGGCGGAACATGATGATCGTGTTACTCACCCCCAGCGCTTGGGCGGCCCGAACATACTCGAAGTTGCGCGCGCGCAGAAATTCCGCACGCACCACACCCACAAAGCCCATCCAGGAAAAGAGCAGCAGCAGGCCCAGCAGCCACCAGAAGTTGGGTTCGACCACGCTCGCCAGGATGATCAGCAGGTATAACGTCGGCAACCCCGACCAGATCTCGATAAAGCGTTGGGCCAGAAGATCAGTCCAGCCGCCGAAATAACCCTGCACTGCTCCGGCAGCGACGCCAATCACCGCGCTAATGATGGTTAAGGTAAAGCCGAACAGTACTGAAATCCGAAAGCCGTAGATCGCCCGGGCCAATACATCACGGGCCTGATCGTCGGTACCGAGCCAGTGCTGGCGGTCGGGTGGCGCAGGCGCCGGGACGGGAAGGTCCCAGGCCACTGTCTGGTGGTGATAGCGGATCGGCGGCCACAGCATCCAGCCTTCGATATCAATGAGTTCTGCCAGGAAGGGGTCGCGGTAATCCGCTTCGGTGAGAAAGTCGCCGCCAAACGTTGTTTCGGGGTAGGCCTTGAAAATCGGCATGTAGACCTCGCCGCGGTATACCACGACAAAGGGTTTGTCGTTAGCAACAAATTCGGCAAAGAGTGACACAGTAAAAAGGATCAGAAAAACCCACATCGACCACCAGCCACGCCGGTTTGCCCGAAAGTTATGTAGGCGCCGCCGGGTCAGGGGACTGAGTCCTTGGTTGCCCATCTAGGTCTCCCTGCTTTCAAAATCGATCCGTGGATCGACGAGGGTGTAGGTGAGATCTCCCAGCAGGCTCATCAAGAGGCCGAGCAGTGAGAAGAAAAACAGCGTACCAAACATCACGGGATAATCCCGGGCAAAGGCCGCCTCGAAGCCGAGCAGGCCAAGCCCGTCCAAAGAAAAAATGATCTCAATGAGCAGTGAGCCGGTGAAGAGAATGCCGATGAAGGCGCTGGGAAATCCGGCAATGACGATCAGCATCGCATTGCGAAAAACATGGCCATACACCACCCGGCGCTCGCTTAAGCCCTTCGCTCGAGCGGTCAGTACATATTGCTGGTTGATCTGGTCAAGAAAGGAGTTCTTGGTCAGCATCGTGAGTGTGGCAAAGCCGCCGATCGTCATCGCCAACACCGGCAGGGTGATATGCCAGAAGTAATCCAGGATGCGCGACGGCCAGGACAGCGTTTCCCAGTTCTCTGAAGTCAGCCCGGCAAGGGGAAACCAGTCGAGGTAACTGCCTCCGGCAAAGGTCACCAGCAGGAAGACGGCAAAGAGAAAACTCGGGATGGCGGTACCGATCACCACCAGTACACTCGTCCAGACATCGAAACGGCTGCCGTCACGGACTGCCTTGGCGATACCCAGGGGAATCGATATGAGGTACACCAACAGCGTTGTCCAGATGCCGAGAGAGATAGATACCGGCATCTTGTCCAGCACCAGGTCTACCACCGAGCGGTCGCGATAAAAGCTTTCACCAAAGTCGAGCATCAGGTACTGCTTCATCATTGTGAGGAAGCGTATATGCAGCGGCTTGTCAAAACCAAAGCGCGCCTCAAGTTCGGCAATGAAATCCGGATCAAGCCCCTGAGCGCCGCGATATTTCCCGCTGAAGGCATCGCTGCTGCGGGTGTTCGAAAGGGTTTCGGTTGTGCCGGTGCGCGTAACCCGTTCGGTGATGTCCGCACCCACCCCGGTGAGTTGGGAAATGATTTGCTCGACCGGCCCGCCGGGCGCGACCTGGATAATCAAAAAGTTGATCACCATTATCGCGAACAGGGTGGGGATAATCAGTAACAGTCTGCGGACGATGTAGGCGGTCATGATCGTACTAAAGTGGGGCTTACTGGCGGTTTTTTTCCAGCGCGGCAGCGCGATCGTCATCAAACCACCAGCGGTCGGTCATGACGCCGGTGCGCACCGGTGCCTCGGGGATGCCGAATTTGTCCCAGTAAAGTACCCGCTCGGCCCGGATATGCCAGTGGGGAACCACATAGTGACCCCACCGCAGCACCCGGTCGAGCGCCCGCGTTCTCTGGTTGAGTTGTTCGCGCGACTCGGAGCGCAGCATCAACTCGATCAGTTCGTCCACCACCGGATCACGGACACCGGCGAGATTGCGGCTGCCCGCCGAGTCCGCAGCGGCTTGGCTCCAGTATTCATACTGTTCGTTGCCGGGTGTTTGGCTCTGACCCCAGACCCACACTATCATGTCAAAGTCTAATTGGCGAAAGCGGTTGATATACTGGTTTTCATCCACCAGACGCACCTTGGCCTGGATTCCCAGCCGTTTCAGATTCCGGACGTAAGGCAGCACGACGCGCTCAAATGCCGGACTCACCAGTAGAATTTCAAATTGGAAAGGCTCGCCCGTTGCAGTGTTCACGAGACGCAGATCCTGAACGACCCAGCCCGCGTCCTTGAGAAGTGTCTTGGCGCGGCGCAAGTTGTCGCGCGGCCATCCCTTGCCGTCTGTGATGGGCGGCGTATAGACCTCACTGAAAACTGCCTCCAGCACTTGTCCGCGAAACGGTTCCAGTACGGCGAGTTCCTCGCCCTGGGGCTTGCCGCGGGCGGCAAGGTCTGAATTGGAGAAATAACTGGTGGTCCGGGTGTACTGGCCATTAAAAAGGTTGCGGTTGGTCCACTCAAAATCAAAGGCGAGTGCAACCGCTTCGCGCGCCCGCCGGTCAGAAAACTGCTCACGGCGCGAATTCATGACAAAGGCCTGCATGCCAGTGGGCATCCGGTGTTCGGCCAGTTCCTTTTTCAGCCAGCCTTTGTCCACAACGGCAACGTTGTAATCTTCTGCCCAGGCTTTCGCCTGATTCTCTAACCGAAAATCAATGTCACCGGCCTTGAGCGCCAGGCGGATCGGGGTGGCGTCGCGAAAAAAAACAGTCCGGATGGCGCCAAAGTTGTTAAGCCCCTGCCGTACTGCAAGATCTTTCCCCCAGTAGTTATCGACCCGTTGGCGCACCGTGAACCGGCCCGCCTCAAAATCGGCGATCTGGTAAGGCCCACTGCCAAGCGGCGGATCCAACGTCGTAGAACCAAAATCCCGGGTGGCCCAGTAGTGTTTGGGTAGGATGGGCAGTTGGCCCACAATCAGTGGCAGTTCGCGGTTGTTGGATTCGCTGAAAGTAAAACGTACCCGTGTGGCATCCAGTGCTTCCACCGAATCGACCGCGCCATAATAGAAGCGGTACTGTGGCTTACCCTGGCTGACGAGGGTTTCAAAGGACCAGACCACATCCTCGGCCGTAATCTGCTGGCCATCGTGCCACCGCGCCTGGGGACGAATATGAAAGATGACCCAGGCCCGGTCACGCGGCCACTCAATGGTTTCGGCAATCAGGCCGTAGCCGGTAAAGGGCTCGTCCGCGCTGGTGATGAGGAGCGTTTCTACCGCGCCGGTGCCGACCGCGTTACCCTTGGGGATGAACGGGTGAAAACTGTCAAAACTGCCTTGGGCCGCAAGCCGTAGACTTCCACCTTTGGGCGCATCGGGATTGACGTAATCAAAATGACGAAAGTCGGCGGGGTAACGGGGCGTCTCCGAGTCAAACATGGAGATAGCATGGGCGCGCAGCACATCGGCCGCCAGCGCGGCGAGGGGGCTCATGACGAGCCATATAAAAAGAAGCCAGCGCATGATCATGTCATTATATCTTCCGGAATCGTTTGACCCGACTAACGCTTGACCCGATGGCTTTGAAAAATCTGTCGACAGGTCGCTTTGGAAAAGCGCCAGTTATAACCCCGCCCTTCGGGCGGTCTGTGCTGCGTTGGTACCGGATGCACGGCCGCCACGACCTGCCTTGGCAGGTCAAAGGCGATTCTTACCGGGTGTGGGTCTCAGAAATCATGCTGCAGCAGACCCAGGTTGCCACCGTGATTCCGTTTTACGAGCGGTTTGTCCGGCGCTTTCCCGATGTCGGCAGTCTCGCTCGTGCGAAGACCGATACGGTATTGGGCTACTGGACCGGGCTTGGCTACTACGCGCGAGCCCGCAACTTGCATCGTGCGGCGCAAATCATCCTGCGTGAGCACGACGGGGTATTTCCAGACCAGCTGGAAAGCGTCATGGCATTGCCCGGGATTGGCCGATCCACTGCGGGTGCCATATTGAGCTTGGCCAGAGACCAACGCCACCCGATTCTTGATGGCAATGTCCGCCGGGTCCTGGCGCGGTATTTCGCCGTCTCAGGGGACCTCTCCCGCCGGGAGGTCGAGGCAGAATTGTGGCAGCACGCTGAAGCCGTCCTGCCCAAAAGCGCAGCACTGGCCGCGCCGTTCAATCAGGCGATGATGGATCTTGGCGCACTGTTATGTAAACGCACTCGGCCACAATGTGCCGTATGCCCCTTGGCGTCTGGTTGTCGAGCGCATGCACTTGAGACTCCGGAAGCGTTCCCTCGGCGTCGTCATAAAAGCGCCAGGCCGACGCGCGAGGTCACCGTGCTGATTCTGATCGACCCACAGGGCCGTGTGCTGCTTGAGCGTCGGCCTGACGTGGGAATCTGGGGTGGGCTATGGAGCTTCCCGGAATGTCCGGCCGGACAGACCCTCGAGCGCTGGTGCCAGCAGACCCTCAACATCCGGGTGGGAAAATCCCCGGGATTACCCGTCATTCATCATGGCTTCACGCATTTTATCCTTAAGATCTGTCCACAACTGGTGCGGGTAACTGCGCCGGCGTCCGCTAAAATCGAGGGTGAGGGCCGGGTGTGGATTCATCCCGGCGCGCCCGGAAGACGCGGACTCGCCGCGCCGGTAAAGAAACTTTTGGAACAACTGGATAAGGGATATGAGTGAGAAGATTCAATGTGTGGTGCTCAATCGTTTGGCCGAGCCGCTGGATACAGCTCCCTGGCCCGGGGCACTAGGTCAGCGCATCCTGGGCGAGGTCTCGCGCGAAGGTTGGCAGCAGTGGCTGTCGCGTCAGACCATGCTGATCAACGAACAGCGGCTGAGCCCGATCAACCCGGAACACCGCGCGTATCTTGAGGCGCAGATGACGGCATTTCTCTTTGGCGACGGCGGAGATGAGCCCGAGGGCTGGGTAGCGCCGAAAGAGGGGTGAAGAATGGGGCATCGACGGCAAAGTTGCTATACTCGGGTGCTTTACTGACGCACTCTCCGACTTACTGCCCCGGTTGATCTAAAGACAATACCACTCGACCGCGCCAGCACGGTTTGGGGTCCGGCATCACCCGAACCCGCGATCGCGCTGTGCCGTCAAAAAAGGCGCCCCGAAGAGGTGGTACACCCTTAGGGCGTCCAAAAGCACAATAATCAGTGGCACCGTAATCGAACCTTTAGATCAGACCGTTAGTTGATGGAATGATGACAAAGGAGTCAACATGACCGACGCCAAAGCCCATAGCGCTTATGGCCTTGAAAACCATGGCCTTCGCAAGCCGAAAGCTGTCCATTGGAACCTAACCCAAGCTGCGCTCATCGAGCACGCTATCTACAAAGGTGAGGGCTCGCTGACCCGGTTTGGGCCGTTGGCGGTCAATACCGGCCAGCACACCGGCCGATCAGCCAATGACAAGTTTGTGGTGCGGGACGAGAGCACTGAAAACGAGATCTGGTGGGGTAAAGTCAACGTGCCCTATAGCCCCGAGCACTTTGATGCCCTTTTTGCCCGGATGATGGATTACCTCGAAGGCAGAGAATGGTATGTTCAGGACTGTTTCGCCGGGGCTGATCCTGATCGGCGTTTGCCCGTCCGAATCATTAACGAACTTGCCTGGCACAGCGCTTTTGCCCGCAACATGTTTATCGTTGGAACCGAGGAGGAGCAGGCCAGCCATGAACCTGGCTTCACCGTGATCAACGCGCCGGGTTTTACTGCGGACCCGCAGGTTGACGGTACCCATTCACCTACCTTCATTGTTGTCAATTTTTCCCGGAAGCTCGTCATCATCGGCGGCACCAGTTATGCGGGTGAGACCAAGAAGTCCATCTTCAGCGTCATGAACTATTTGCTGCCTCGTCAGGGCGTGTTGTCGATGCACGCTTCAGCCAACATTGGCAATGACGGCAGCACTGCGGTTTTCTTCGGGCTGTCTGGTACTGGCAAGACAACGCTTTCGGCGGACGCATCGCGGACTCTGATTGGTGACGACGAGCATGGTTGGAGTGAAAACGGCATCTTCAACTTCGAGGGGGGTTGTTATGCCAAGGTGATTAAACTTTCTGCGGAACAGGAGCCAGAAATTTTCCAGACGACACGTACCTTCGGCACCATTCTGGAGAATGTGGTCCTAGACGAGTCGGCCCGTACGATCGATCTTGATGACGGGTCGTTGACGGAAAATACCCGGGCGTCCTACCCGATTTCCCAGATCCCTAACGCCTCCATGACTGGTCGGGGCGGCCAGCCAAAGAATATAGTTTTTCTTACCTGTGACGCCTTCGGTGTTTTGCCGCCGGTAGCGAAACTATCGCCGGCACAGGCCATGTATCATTTCATTAACGGCTATACCGCGAAAGTCGCCGGTACAGAAAAAGGGGTCACCGAGCCCTCGCCGACCTTTAGCCCATGTTTTGGAGGCCCTTTTCTTCCCCTGCATCCGCGCCAGTATGCGGAACTTCTTGGCAAAAATATTGAAACCCATGCTGTTAAGGTTTGGTTCATCAATACCGGCTGGACCGGGGGTGCATACGGGACAGGCGAGCGGATGGCCATCAATCACACCCGGGCGATCGTGAATGCCGCGCTCGACGGCCAACTCGATGAGGTGGCGACTGCGACTGATCCGTTTTTCGGGCTTGAGGTTCCCCTCGAATGTCCCGGGGTTCCGGCTGACGTGTTGAATCCGCGAAACACATGGGCGGACGCTGATGCGTACGATGCCCAAGCCAGAAAGCTTGCCGGGCTTTTTCAGGAGAACTTTGCCAAGTACGCGGATGACGTACCGGATGCTGTGAAGGCCGCCGGGCCGCCAGCGGCCTGAGTACCATGACGGTCGGTGTGGGCAGGGCAATCCCTGCAGTGTGGTAAGGCTGCCCATGCGGCGGGCACTTCTGTGAGTCAAGCACTTCCGGTATCTCTGGCCGAGCGCTTATGGGCGCGCGACGCCACGCTCTGGCCGGGCGAGGAAATAGCTCAGACGGCAATCCATGATCGTCTGGGCTGGCTGGACAGCCCGCGTTGGCTCGTTGGCCATCAGGCATCGTTGACTGATTGGGCAAGCGAGATCCGTGGTCGCGGTTTCAGTCAGGTGGTACTGATTGGTATGGGTGGCTCTAGTCTTGCCGCCGAAGTACTGGCCGAAATTTTCGGCCCGTCTGGGGACGGATTGTCGCTGACCATCCTCGACAACACCCACCCCGACGCGATAACGGAAGCGCTGGAAAACAGGGCATGGTCACGGATTCTCTTTATTTTCTCGTCCAAGTCTGGGACCACCATTGAGGTTCAGACGTTGTGTGCCTGGGTGCTCGATAACCTGGAAGAGCAGGGAGTGGCCGAACCCGGTTCACAGTGCATCGCGATCACCGACACGGGCAGCCCCCTTGCGCGTCTCGCCGAGCATCGGCATTTTCTGGATTGTCTTGAAACTCCAAGCGATGTCGGCGGACGTTTCTCTGCGCTGACGGCTTTTGCCATGGCGCCGGGGGCGTTGCTTGGCATTGATCTTCAGACGATGGCGCAAAGTGCCAGGGACATGGCCGAGCATTGCAGCGCACAGGACGGTGGCGTGAATCCCGGTCTTTCGCTCGGGATCTGGCTTGCAGAGCAATATCTCGCCGGTCGGGACTGTCTACAGCTGTGCATTGATGAGCAATACAGGGCTTTCGGGGTATGGCTTGAGCAGCTGATTGCAGAAAGCACCGGCAAAGAAGGTAAAGGTATCCTGCCGTTGGAGGACGCGGTTTCGGCGGCCCCGGAATCACGAGTCATGAAGGTGGTTCTTGGCGCCAAGAGTAATGCCTCTTTCTGGCAGCAGCATCCGGAGACGGACGGAACGACTGTCCCTTCGCGGCGGATCAGTCTTGAGGCTAACACTGATCTTGGCGGGGAGTTCTTCCGCTGGTGTTTTGCGGTGGCGATCGCTGGGTCCATCATGCAGCTGAATCCGTTTGACGAACCGGATGTGGCCGCAACCAAAGCGACCACCCGTCTATTGCTCGATGGAGAAGGCTTGCCCGGGTCCTATGTGTCGCTGACACCGGAAGAACTCGGCGCCTGTCTAGCGTCGGCAAATGACGGGACTTATCTCGCCATCCTGACGTACCTGCCGGCTGAACCGGCTTTGTTCGATGTGCTTGAAGACTTTGCCGAGAGTGTGCGCGAGTGCTTTGGATTGCCCGTGACCATCAACAGTGGTCCGCGATATCTCCATTCCACTGGCCAACTCCACAAAGGCGGCCCCTCATCGGGGATGTTCCTTTTTGTCCGGTCAGTGCCGGAACGTGATCTTGATATCTTCGACGAAGACTTCGGGTTTGCGCACCTTAACCACTCACAGGCCGAGGGAGACCGCGCCGTCTTGGTGGAGCGAGGTCGGTCCGTGAGTCGCATCGAGTTGGTCGGCCCGACCATGTCGTGCGTCGCCCAGTTGCGCGGTGCTCTTGCGCCGATGTTGCGAGCATGAAAACGCTGCGCGCGATTTCTTTTGACCTGGACGACACGCTGTGGGCAATTTGGCCGGTCATCGACAGAGCAGAGGCGGTACTTCACGAATACATTCGTGAAACCTTTCCACGTATCGGTGAATCCCACGATGTCGGTGATCTGCGTCTTCAGCGTAACGAGATTCACCAGCAGCGACCGGATCTGGCACACGATCTGACAGAGTTGCGACGGGTGTCCTTTGCGTCTCTGCTGCAACGTTATGGCTACGATCCCGAAGCGTCTCACGATTTGATTGTACGTTTCCTCGATCTTCGCCACGACGTGACGTTTTACCCGGACGTTATCCCGGCACTTTCCTGGTTGAGCGAACGGTTTACGCTGATCGCGGTATCCAATGGCAATGCGGATATCTCCCGTCTTGGTATTGCGAGATTTTTTCAGGGCCAGATCAGCGCCCGGGCGGCGGGGGTTAAAAAGCCTGACCCCGTGATTTTCGGCAAGGCTTGTGAACTCCTTGCCGCAAAGCCCTCCGAGGTGCTGCATGTGGGAGACCATCCCGTGGAAGACGTCATCGGCGCCCAACAGGCGGGACTGAAGGGGGCCTGGGTAAACCGCAACGGCGAGACATGGTCGCATCAGATCACCCCCCATGCCGTGGTAGAAGATCTGGCACAGCTTGTAGATCTTCTCGAGCAGACGGAATAGTTCGCTAGCAGGAGAGCAAGACCCCGTGGAGCGAAACGTAGATGTTGCGATCATCGGCGCCGGCACTGCCGGACTCGCTGCCGTGAGCCAGGTCCGCCAGGCGAAAAAGACCTTTGTTTTGATCAATGGCGGTGAACTCGGCACCACTTGCGCCCGGGTCGGCTGCATGCCTTCCAAGGCGCTGATCCAGGTAGGGCACGATCTGCATCGACGGGAACTTTTTGGCCGCGAAGGGATCGACGGCGGTGAGGGACTGTCTGCCAACCTGCCTGACGTCCTCGAACACGTCCGGGACCTGCGCGACATTCTGGTGGACCGGGTGCTGGGTAACAGCACTGACCAGATGGAAGAAGAATTTCTAGACGGCTACGCGCGTTTTATTGCGCCGGGCGTTTTGCAGGCAGGAGACGATGTTATTCAGGCCAAGAGCGTCATCATTGCCTGTGGTACTCGTCCGATGGTGCCCCCCGCCTGGGTGGATTTTGGGGATCGCATCCTCACCAGCGATACCCTGTTTGAGCAGGAAGATCTGCCGCAGGCGGTCGCGGTTATCGGTCTTGGCATCATCGGCCTGGAACTGGGCCAGGCACTTGCACAACTTGGAATATCGGTGACCGGCTTTGATCAGCAGGAGAACATCGCCGGGCTTGCTGATCCGAGTGCCCGGCAAAGCGCAATTGAAGTGATGTCCCGCGCCTTTCCCCTCTGGCTTGGGCATGCAGCCGAACTGCAGGAGGAAGAGGGTCGTATCCGCGTTAGTGCCGGGGAGCAGTCGGTGGTGGTCGACAAAGTGCTGGCCGCGATGGGTCGGCAAACCAATCTTGACTGGTTGTCCGTTGAAAACGCAGGCGTTGAGCTTGATGAGCACGGCACGCCGGTTTTTGATTCAACGACCATGCGTTGTGGTGAGACCCGTGTATTTATCGCAGGAGACATCACCGGCACCGATCAGGTACTGCATGAGGCAGCTACCGAGGGCCGTATCGCAGGCTATAACGCAGCCCGCGGCGAGAGCACCGCTTTTACCCGGAAAACCTCACTGGCAATCACTTTCACCTCACCGAATATCTGTTCGGTTGGAGCGGCGTTTGACGATCTTAATCCTGAAGAGATTGAGACGGGGGAGATGCGCCTGGGTCCGGTAGGACGCGCACTCCTGATGGGTGCTAACCGGGGCATTATTCGCCTTTATGCACAGAAGAAAAGCGGGGTGCTTCTGGGTGCGACCGTGATTGCGGAACGGGGAGAGCATCTGGCGCATCTGCTGGCGTGGGCCATCGATGATCAGATGACTGTATTGCAGTTGCTACGAAAACCCTTTTATCACCCGACCATGGAAGAGGCAGTACAGGGCGCGCTTCGAGACCTTTTGCAGAAACTGAAACTGCCAACGACTCCGCCGGATGCGCCACCGGAGCTTGAAGCGCTAGACTGAACTGTTGCGCCGCATCCTAGCGACGTATCGGAGTGACTGTATCCATAAAAGGTGGAAAGTGATTATTGGGCCGGTCGGAAAAATACCGGCGTAACGACTGGATCACCACCGGAAAGGCCATCTCGGACCAGGGAATCTGGTTTTCGTCAAAAAGTGCGGTTTCAAGACTTTCGATGCCGGGCGCGAATGCACCGTCACACAACCGGGCGCGGAAAATCATGTACACCTGGCTTACATGGGGAATATTGAACACCGCGTAGAGCCCACTGATCTCCACCCGGGCGCAAGCTTCTTCCAGAGTTTCCCGCGTGGCGGCCTGCTCGATGGTTTCACCGTTTTCCATATATCCTGCAGGGATGGTCCATAATCCATGGCGCGGTTCAATAGCGCGCCGACAGAGCAGAATCCGTCCTTCCCATTCCGGAATGCAGCCGGCCACAATCTTGGGGTTCTGATAGTGGATCTGCCCGCAAAGATCACAGACATACCGTTCCCTATTATCCCCTTGTGGTATTCGGAGACTGACCGGGGCGGCGCACTGGCTGCAATATTTCATACTTGGGTGGTCTGATGGTGTATAAGCACTATAGCACCGCCGGCGTGGCGTTGGGGTTGCCCTGGCCGACGATGCAGCTCGGAAAACAGGTATTGAAAGTAGGTTTGCTGAGCGTAGAGAATACGATCTCTTTTGAATCGATCCTAATGGAAGTGATGCATGTCTGAAACCGATAAGGTTGTTCAACACAATGTCTTTGGCGAGCCGCTGGAGTTGTGCTCAGAAAAGCCCCTCACCGGCTGGTTTAGGGATGGCTGCTGCAATACTAATGATGCGGATGCAGGCGCGCACACGGTGTGCGCCAAAGTGACCGATGATTTTTTGCAGTGGCTGAAGGCAGACGGTAACGATCTCATCACGCCACATCCTGAGTTTGGTTTTTCAGGACTCAAAGACGGTGACTGCTGGTGCGTGTGCGCGGGCTCCTATGCTCGAGCGCTGGAGGCAGGTGTTGCCTGCAAGCTCTATCTCTCACGGACTCACATTCGTACGCTTGAGCTTATCCCGATCGAAAAACTCAAGCCTCACGCGCTCGATCTGTCCTGATTCTTGCGCAATCGGGATGCTCCGCGCTTGACGAAACCCGGTGGGTGATTTGTAATCTCCCCCCGCTTGTGGTTCCTCTCAAAGGCCAGGTAGCTCAGTTGGTAGAGCAGTGGACTGAAAATCCTCGTGTCGGTGGTTCGATTCCGCCCCTGGCCACCATTTATCTAGTCATTGCAGTTCCGATAACAAAGCGGCTGAAAGAAAGAACACCATCAGCCGAAGATCAGACTTCTCCATTCAGACTCTCGTCCTGCCCGCGGCGACTTCCCTTCTGAGCAGGATTTTTGCGGTTCAATGAGAGTTCTGGAGAAAATCATTACTGTTCCGAGTCGCGCACTTTACTTAATGCTGATGCAACAAGTCCCGAGGGGATCGCGATCATCCCAATTCCGATGATCAAAACAAAAAAAGTGAAAATTTTCCCGCCTGCCGTAATGGGTACCGCATCGCCGTAGCCCACCGTTGTTAACGTTACTACGGTCCACCATAAGTCTTCGAATACAGATCGGAAGACGTCGGGTTGGGCTGCCCTTTCGCAAAAAAAATCCCCACCGCACTCAGGTAGATCAAAGCAAACGAAAATAATGCAAAAACCATTACTTCGTCTTTAACCAATTTGAATGCCATTTGCATCCTTCTTGCAGCTTGACTGTATCGCACCAACTTCAGGATCACCGCCAAGCGGGCCAACCTAAGAATCCTCAGTGAACGCAAATCAAGGCCAACAGCAAGATAGAACGGAAGAATTGCCAAGAGATCAATGATCCCATAAAAACTAAAAATAAAAGCCCACTTACGTTTACTGAAGTAGAGGCGGAGTAGATACTCCGCAGTAAAGATCAACACGATAGTCGCCTCTGCTGCTTCTAGCACCATAAGTGCTCGGTCTGAAAGTCCAGGGAGGGTCTCAATTGAGAACGCGACTACGGATATGACGATTAAAATCTGAATCGTCCCATCAAACGCCTTTCCCAGCACGGTATCGTTCTGCTCTACTATGTTTCTCAGCGAGGTCATTTGTACGAAAACCTTTCCTGATTATTGAGCGCTAGATCAGTCGGAATGTTGAACACGCGTCTACTATTGCTGTCTCATCTTCTGAGACCGCATTGTACCGGGCGTGTTAGCTACACTCGAACCGTTAAACTTTTCATCGGAGATCCTCATGGAGTACCACGCTTTTCACGATTGGCTTACAACCCCGGGCTTTTTGCACGCAGGCGCAACCATCGGTGCAGACTTGGCATTAGTGTCTATGCTCTTTGTCGCGCTGTTGTTTACGTTTGGGGTGATCATGGCTATCAAACAACATTATGAGATTCACCGTTGGACCCAGACGACCGGAGTCATTTTCAGTACGGTCATCGCAGGATGGCTGATGGCTAGAGGTTTCGCCGAAGAGGTGATCAAAGAGGGTCCGAAGCCGGGCGGCGAGGTATTTTATGTGTTACTCGCGTCCCACGGGGTTGTCGGAATTATCGCAGTCCTGCTTGGCGTATTCATTGCGCTTCGTGCAAATGGACTCGTTCCGAAACGTCTCCAATTTAATAACTATAAGTTAGTGATGCGCTGCTCTTATGGGCTCTATATGCTTGCGGTTGTTTTGGGAGTATGGGTTTACGTAGTAATGCCGGATCGGGTGGCCGCTGCTTAAATGAGGATGGGCATCTTATGGGATTCCATGATTCAGTCAGGATCTCCCTGGGGTTAAATATTTGCAGATAAGTCAATAGTCGCTGTTCACGGAATTCGTCTATGGAATATTCTGATCTCGCGATCCTGTCAGGAATTGTTCTTCTTTTCGGCATTTGCTCTTCGAAGTTAAGGTCCTGGAACATCACCGGCCCTATGGCGCTGGTGACCCTTGGGGTGGTCGTTA
>NHDO01000002.1 GCA_002171735.1 Proteobacteria bacterium TMED61
AAATTATCTGAAACTGATATTTGACAGCCCAACCGACTATCTGATGTGGCGTTGTCGGCAATGCCCAACATTGTTTTCTCTTCTTCACTAGCGACAATGTTCATACTCTGTCGTATATACACATGGCAAGTAGCACAAGCGCAGTTGCCACCACAATCGCCGTCAATACCGGGGACGTTATTATTGATTGCGGCAGTCATAATGGAGTCTCCGTCATCGGCTTCAACGAGGTGCTCTGTTCCGTCGGATTGTACAAATATTATTTTGGTCATCTCGCGTCCTTCATTCCAAATTACGACTATGCCGCTAAAAGCGTTTTACTTTAACTAGTAATTCCGAGTACCCCATCGTGACATTTGAGTAGATGCGTTTAGGGGTGTCTACCACTTCAATAGACTCAAATCGTTTGAGAATTTCTTCCCACGCGATCCTAAGCGTGAGTTCTCCGAGGCGGTTACCGACGCAGCGATGGATCCCAAAGCCGAAGGACAAGTGGTTACGGGCATTTGGTCTGTCAATAATAAGATCGTAAGGGTTTTGGAAAATTTCTTCATCACGATTTCCGGACGCATACCACATGACAACTTTTTCACCCTCACGAATTTTTTCCCCACCTACACTAGTGTCCTGTAGCGCCGTCCGCTTCATGTGGGCTACAGGGGTTTGCCATCGAATTGCTTCTGACACAAACTTAGGGATAAGTTCCTTGTTACTTCGCAGTTTACTATTTTGTTGTGGACTACCGCTTAACGCGAGTACGCTGCCTGATAGCGCATTTCGTGTGGTGTCATTGCCTCCGACTATAAGCAGTACCACGTTGCCGATATATTCGTCTGCAGACATTGTATTCTCGTCGAGATTATTTGACAGCAAAGAGATCAGGTCAAAGCCGGAGCTGTTGTTCTTACGCTGAGAAAACATCTGGTCGAAGCGACTTTTCATTTCGAGCATTTCTGTTTTGCGCTGCTCCCAGCTGCTTGTGATGCCATCGCCGGGAATTGACATGGCGACATCTGACCATCGTGTTAGTTTGTCTCGTTCTTCTTGAGGAAATCCAAGTAAAACAGCCAAGGTTCTGATCGTTAAATCAATCGATACATCTTCCACCCAATTGAAAGTTGTATTATCGGGAAGGTTATCCAGAATCTGACATGCATTTTCGCGTATTCCATTCTCCATGAGTCGGAGATTTTCAGAACTTACCGCGGGGCTGACTGCTTTTCTTTGAGTATCATGCCTCGGAGGGTCCATCGCAATGATCATAGGCAGTTTGAGATCAGGATCTGATTTGAACCACATTTCGTAGCCCAGTAGGTGACCGCCGTGTGAGGAGTCTGCAGAGAAAATTTTATGATTTTTATCGACCTCGAGTATGTCTTTATATTTTGTTATGGACCAAAATGGACCGCACTCGGAGCCCGTAGAAAAGTGTACCGGAGCTTCTTTGCGTAATCGTTCAAAATACTGAGGCGCCACATTTTGCTCAAATAGGGCAGGGTTACTCATATCGATATCTGATAGGCAGACATCGTATGGGTTTTCTTTGCATTTTTTTTCGCGTGTCACAGGCTATGCCTCAGTTAATTTTTTATGACGAGAAGGGTTTATATTAGATAGCTGTGTTACCCAGTGCTTGCTTCAAAGTGAACTGAAAATTGTACAGTAGTGAACTATTGCCATTTTCCTTGCTTCTGGAGATAGGATTTTCTAAAGTGAGTTAGTTCCGTAACACCGGGCCGGCAATAACGCCATTGTGGGAGAAGCATAGTGGAACAATCGCGAAAAGAATTTACGCTTAGTGAACACCTTATTCAGGGGGAAAAACTTAGCCGTATTATAGATATGTCTCACTTGGCTTGGAGCTTCGATGCGAGAGGGCTTGAAAAGTTAGCGGGTAACGTCATCTCTCGTGCTGTCGGTCCACTCCGAATCACTTGGATTAACATGACTCTTGGCGACGATGGGTTCCGCGGTTGGAGGAATCAGCTTGATATAGATAAGAGCCCAGAAAAATATCTGACAATTGTGATGCCGATCACTGGCTATATTAAATTGAAAACAGCGGATAAAAGTATTCGTGTAAATGTCAATGAACTAGCTATTTGGGATAGTAGTCAGTGTATCGATTTTGAGATCACGGATAGTAGATATGAGCATATTTCCGTGATAATTCCCCAGCGACTGTTGAGAGCGGATGAGTCGAGCTGCAGAGATCTACATTGCTCGCATCTGGATGAAACGAATTTATTATCGGAGCTTTGTGTGCAACACATGATAACGCTCTCCAAGTTTTTAGACAAACAGCTTAGGCCTTATGAGATGTCTCTTAGTAACGTGACGGTAAATATTGTTCATGCAGTCTTAGCAAGCTTTGATAATAGCCCAAGAGATAAAGAGAAATTACTTGAAGAGATTAAAGATTATATTGATTGCTACATCTCTGATGAAACTTTGTCTCCTTCTACTATTTCTGCCGCTTTTCAGATATCCACTCGTTATGTACATAAGATTTTTGAGAAAGAGGAATATAAAATTGGTGTGTGGATAATGCGAAGGCGATTAGAGCGAAGCTGTGCTGATCTTATTGGCGCAAAGGTTTCTATTACTAGCATAGCTTTTAGATGGGGTTTCAAAGATCACGCGCATTATAGTAGAGCTTTCAAGAAGTGCTTTGGGATCACGCCCTCAAAATACCGTAATACTAATCTCGCATAAGTACATTGTTGGCAATATTTCACTTCCTGTGAATTCATCGTGAGACACAAGCTGGTTCATCCATAGACAAGATTATTTCTATTGTTTTTTTTATGATGTAAGCATACATCTATCCTAAATTTGTATTTGAAGGAGTAAAACCTCATGAGTGTTCGAGTAGAGAAAAATGGCCCAGTCACAACTATCATCCATAGTAGGCCTGAGTCTAGAAACGCAATGGACCCAGCTAGTGCGTCGGCATTGGTGAAGGCTTTTAACGAATTTGACCAAGATGAGGAAGCTTTGGTAGCAGTTTTTTGGGGCGAAGGCGGGTCCTTTTGCGCAGGGTGGGACTTAAAGTATGCGAGTACACTTGAAGGGAAAAAAGCACCACTAAGTGAACTAAATTTTCCTGAGCCTGGAGATGAGGTCCCCCAAGCACCAATGGGGCCGAGTCGATTAAAATTAAGTAAGCCTGTAATAGCAGCGGTTGCTGGCCCTGCTGTCGCTGGGGGGTTCGAATTAGCACTTTGGTGTGATGTGCGCGTTATGGAAAATGACGCTTATTTTGGTGTTTATTGCAGAAGGTGGGGAGTCCCACTAATTGATGGGGGGACTGTTCGTTTACCTCGACTAGTAGGTCAAGGCCGCGCCCTAGAAATCATTATGACAGGGCGTAAAGTTCCTGCCGATGAATGTCTGCGAATTGGAGCTTGTGAGAAGGTCGTGCCAACGGGTACAGCTCGCGAGGCGGCTGAAGAAATGGCCCATGAGATAGCTAGCTTCCCCCAAGGCTGCATGCTTGCTGACAGAAGGTCAGTCTACCTCCAGCACGGCCTGTCAGTTGAAGATGCAATGCGAGAAGAATGGAAGAATAGTATCCCGGCGCTATCAGCTGAAGGCGTATCTGGCGCAAAAAGATTTAGCGATGGTAAGGGCCGCCATGGGGATTTTTCCGATATCTAAATTAGGGTATTTTTTTAATGGGAATTTTAGTAAGTATTGATAATGGCGGGACGCTCACGGATTTTTGCGCTTATGACGGGGACGAGATATTAGTAACTAAGGCTATGACAACGCCAGAGGATCTGAGTAAATGTCTTTTCCGAGGTTTGACTCAACTCTCCGAACTAGTATACGGGAACGATGACGTAACCCGTCTGTTACATAATATTGATTATATTCGTTACTCTACGACGCAAGGGACTAATGCGTTGGTTGAACGACGAGGACCACGGATTGGATTAATTACGTCTTCAGGGTTCGATAAAGATCAATTTCTTTCTGAAGAGCAGCGCGCCGATTTATTCGAGACTATCATTGGCAATAGGGTGGGGTTAATAGATGAGGAATTATCGGGTAATGCGTTAGATCTTGCACTGACCAAAGAGGTTAATCAGTTAGGTGCACTTGGGGCTAATCGAATCGTAGTCAGTATGGATAGCGCAGATTATGTTTCTGTCGAAGACTCTTTGCAGAAGATTGTTTTGAGGCGGTATCCATCCCAGCTTCTCGGAGCGTTACCAATCACATTCGCCGGCGATATGAGTAAGGACGACGATTATTTGCGACGAACTTGGACCGCTTTACTCAATACTTTTCTTCATCCAGCAATGGAGCAATTCCTATACAGTGCAGAACATCGCTTAAAGGAACACCGCACTCGAAACCCGCTGTTGATATATCGTAACGATGGCGGTGTGGCGAGGATTGCAAAGACAATTGCACTTAAAACCTATAGTTCTGGGCCGCGAGGTGGGATGGGGTATGCATCTGAGTTGGCAAGACATTACGACATTAAAAATTTAATTTCCATCGATATCGGCGGCACTACTTCCGACATAAGCACCGTGGTTGAAAGTGTACTTGGCGAAGACACATTTGGCCGAGTCGAAGGTGTGGAAGTGTCCATTCCACTAAGTCGTATTAGAAGCGCGGGAATAGGTGGAAGTTCAATCATAAGAGAAATTGACGGTGTCATCGCCGTTGGACCTAAATCAGTTGGGGCTTTCCCCGGTCCAGCATGTTTTGATCGTTCCGGCGAAGAACTGACTATAACTGACGTGTTACTTTTAAACGGACTCATTGATTCGAGTACTTATTTCGGTGGTCAGTTTTCTCTAAATAAAAATAGAGCTGAAACTGCCTTAGAGCACAAGGTAAGAGAACCTCTCGGTATTGAGTACTTAGCAGCACTCGAAAAGGTGGAGGAGGCATGGGTTCGAATCGTTGCTGAAAAAGTCTGGGAACACCAAGGCTGTTCTAGCGATTCGACACTAGTAGGTTTTGGGGGCGGTGGGCCTATGCTTCTTACCGCTGTAGCGTCTGCCTTAGGATTGAAAAAAGCCATTATCCCAGGCATGGCAGCAGTTTTCAGTGCTTATGGGGTAGGGTTCTCTAATCTATCTCAATCCTATCAGATGCAGGTGTCGGGTGAGAGCCTCGGCCAAGACTGCGAATCTCAGGTACTTCGTGCGAAACGGGATATGTTTGCGGAAGGAGTTGATATAAATGACTGTAGTCTCGAGTTTTCTCTGGTGGACATGAAGACCAAACAGATCACAAATAAGTGGAGTCATGGGGATAGCCTTCCTTCAGTCGCAAATACTCATACACTTTTGAGACTGAAGGCGACAAAAGAGACTAAGAGGCTCGAGTTTGCAGAAGAGTCTTTTAAGAATGTATCTGATGCCCAGGCCTCGGGAGAGAGGTTGTTGATAATTAATGAGGTTGAGAAGACCGTCCCAGTTTACAACTATAGGCAATTAGTTCCTGGGGCTCGAGGAGAAGGTTTGTGTGTCATAGAACACGAGTTTTTCACTGCCCGTATCGACGCTGGTTGGAGCTTTCAGGTTAGCGCTAATCACGACCTGTTGTTGAGCGCTATATAAATTGATTTTGAGGACTTTCGGATGATAATAAATATAACTGAGTACTTAGGGATAAACCTAGAGACTGAACGCTGGATTTGTAGGCGTTGTGGACATGATTTGGGCGATGCGAGGGGTAACTATAAAGAAGGTCTTCTGGTATATGATCGAGATCCTACTGAAATACACAAACCTTTAATTGATAATCAAAAATATGAGTATACGTTTTCTCCCGACCCTAATTGGACGGCGCTCTTAGAATATTATTGTCCAAATTGTGGGGTCATGATGGAGACTGAATACACCGTCCCGGGCCATCCTCCGACTCGAGACATAGAACTCGATATTGACTCGCTGAAAATTAAGGCGGCTCAATGGGCTCGTGACAATGGGGGGGACATACCGTCTCCTGAATCGCTTCATCGTCCTCGTTTTAAAAGAAAAGTACACACTCATGGGTGAGATACAAATGACTAATACGATCAAACGTATATCAGTTGATATTGGCGGAACCTTCACTGATTGTTTCGTGTCTTGGGGAGAGCACTATGTGCAAGCGAAGGCATTAACTACGCATCACAATTTAGCACTTGGATTCAATGATGCACTTGATATAGCGATAAACGAGTTGGGTGTAGATAAACCGACATTGCTCTCTCAACTTGAGTCGGTTAGATACGCAACAACTTTGGGAACGAATGCTCTAATCGAAAGAAAAGGTCCACGTATTGGTATGCTAACAACCGAAGGGTTCGCGAGTACGGTACCGTGCTCCAGAGGAAGAGGGCATGGGGATGGCCTGTCGTATGAGGAAAAACATGATATTCCTCGAGCGTCCAGACCGGAACCGATTGTTCCTATTCCTATGATCAAAACGGTCAGTGAACGGTGCGCGTATGATGGTTCTGTTTTATTGCCGTTGGATGAAGATGATGTTCGAAATAAGCTACGGGATTTAGTAGATCAAGGGGCCGAAAGCATTGTGGTGGTTTTGATTAATAGTGTGATCAACCCGTCTAATGAACTTCGCATTAGAGAAATATATCAAGAAGAGTATCCCAGTTACTTCTTAGGTGCTGTCCCTATGCTTCTGTCTCACCAAATAGTCGGGCGAAAAGGCGAATATGCGAGAGCAACGTCCACAATTATTGATGGTTTTTTACATAAAGTCATGTACCAAGGTTTAGGTACGTTAGAGTTAAATTTGAGAGCCAATGGCTACGAAAAACCTATGCTTATCAATCATAATTCGGGTGGAATGGCTCAATTGAATTCTACTGACGCACTTCAAACTGTTCATTCGGGGCCTGTTTCTGGCATTGCAGCATCTGAGCATCTCGCGTTAGATGGTGCTCTAGGAAATGTTATAGCGACTGATATGGGAGGCACAAGCTTTGATATTGGAGTTGTAACTGAGGGAGAGGAAAAGCACTACGATTTTCAACCTGTAATCGATCGATGGCTAGTGAGCGTGCCCATGATCCACCTCGTGACGCTTGGTGCCGGCGGTGGTTCGATAGCGAGCTATGACCGCCTCTATGACCGAGTGAAGATTGGCCCAGAGAGCGCTGGTTCTGCACCTGGGCCTGCTTGTTACGATAAAGGTGGCGTACGTCCAACTGTGACCGATGCGGATTTGTTACTGGGCTACCTTGATCCGAGTAATTATGCGAAAGGTCGGATCAAGCTTGATATTAGAAAAGCTGAAGACGCTTTGTTAGGGAAACTTGGTGAAGAACTAAAAAGGGACGCGATTTCGATTGCCAAACTTATCAAGGAAAATGTAGATCAACAGATGGCAAATGGCGTCGCCACAGAACTGCGTTCCAGAGGTTACGCCCCAGATGAATTCACCATGTTAGCGTATGGGGGTAATGGGCCGCTACATTGTTGCGGGATCGCAAATGCCTTGAATATTCGGAAAGTCTTAGCGCCTCCATTTGCATCGGTCTTCTCCGCGCTTGGTGCAGGAAATGTAGATCAGCTGCATATTCACGAAATGTCTACGTTCACTGTTCTTTTTGACACAAATAAGAAGTCGTTGTTGACCACTTTCGAAACACTCAATGATGCGATAGAGGAGTTAGAATTGCGCGGAAGGGAGGATCTTGTCAGACAGGGAGTAGACATATCTAAAATCCAATATCGCATAGAGTTTGATATGCGTTATGGCAACCAAAGAGTTGAAACACCGGTAGTCAGTCCGATCCGTCGGTTTAAGACTATGTCCGACGTCCTTACTTTGATCAGGAAGCTCCACGAGCGTTATGGCGAACAATATGGGGAAGGCAGTCAGGCCGCTGAGGCTGGTGTGAGGATCAATACAATACGTGTAGCCTCGTTTCTGACGGTCGAAAAGGTAGATTTTTCACACATTTTACCGGTCGACAAAGAATTTGATGGCAAACATGTTGGAAAAAGAGATTGTCATTTCGTAGGTATCTCAAAGCCAGTTGAAACAAGAATCTATGATGACAGAGCTTTAATAGTGGGTACCAGTATAAATGGTCCAGCATTAGTAACTACTGAGGCAACAACTTATTTGGTTGAGCCAGGCTGGAATTTTCACAGTAGTAATCACGGTGCCGTTTGGTTTAATCGTCTAGATTCAGGAGACGTAAGATGAGTGATAAGAAAGTAACATCGAATCCGACCGAGTTGAGTATCGAAGAGAAAAAGATATTAGAAAAATTCGTAGACGATAATCAATTATTTTACGGTCCTGATCCGCAAATTGTGAGGAATCACAAATTAATGCCTCGGACTGAAGAAGAGACGCGCGCCCTTGAAGCTGGTATTGATGCGCAACGGATAAATTTAGTCCGCGGGCGCTTAGAGTCGGCGCTTGAAGAGGGTTTTAATATGGTGGAAAAGATGGGAGTGGCTCCTGGTGCTAAGTGGGGCGATTTAGTTACCGCCGTATTCACATCTTCGGGCGACATGGCGCAGATTGCTCCAAGTGGAATTGGAGTATTTGCCTCAGTTTGCCAGTACCCTATTAAATTCATCAATAAATACTGGACGAACGAATCTACGGTCGGCATCAAGGATGGTGACGGCTTCATTCATAATGACTCTCGCTATGGCGGAGTTCACAATACTGATCAAAGTATGATTGTCCCAGTATTTTATTCGGGAAAGTTGATTTGTTGGATTGCGACCATCATTCACGAGGGTGAAAATGGTTCGATTGAGCCAGGAGGGTTGCCGTCTATTGCTGAGTCTCCTTTCGACGAGGGATTGAAAATGTCGCCTTTTAGGTGCGCGGAGAACTTCGAATTGAAACGAGACCTTGTAAACTTCTTACAAAACTCGGTGCGTGATCCTAAATTGCAGTACGCAGACATGAAGGTAAAACTACATGCGTCACTCCGACTGCGCGAGCGCATCTTGGCAGTAGTTGAAGAGTTTGGCGAGGAAGCCCTTATTGGTTCGCTGCGTAAGACTTTGGAGGATACTGAAACTGAAGTTCGTAGGCGAATTAAAGAATTACCAGACGGCACAGTACGTATTAATACCTGGTTAGATCACAGCCTGAGAGAACCACTCCTTGCCAAAGTGCCGATGGCGGTAACGATTGATGACGACCGTATGGTCTTTGATTTCCGCGGAGCGTGTCCTGAACTGGCGAACCGATCGATAAATACTCACATCTCAGCGTTTAAGACTTGTCTCGCGACTAATATGATCCTCTATGTCTGGCCAGACCTGCCGGTTAATCAGGCTATCTTTAGTCCTATAGAGATGCGAACTAATCGAAATTCTCTTGTTGATCCAAGTAATGATAGCCCGAACGCTATGAGTCTGTTACCACTGTTTCGAGCGATGAGTATTCCCGCTTCCTTATTCGCTAAGCTGTATTTCTGTCTTCCAAAACGCTACACGGCGTTATCTGCGAGTCACTACAATCAACCGGCCACGTTCATCTATGGCGGTATTACACAGCATGGAGAAGTCACAGGTAATTTTTGTGCTGATATCAATGGCAATGGAACGGGAGCGCGGGAGGATAATGACGGAGAGAATGCTATGTCGCCTTTATTTGGTGCTGTAGCTGATACTGGCGAGCAAGAGTTGGCTGAGGAAGAATTGCCATATGTTCGATTGGTTGGGCAACAACTCGCGAAAGACCGAATTGGATTTGGGAAATATAGAGGTGGTCTAGGGTATGAGCAGATGGTAACTGTCCGCTCGAGTTCTTTTTGGGGATTTATGACCGGTCAATGTGGTTCGAAGCACCCTTCAGTTTACGGTGTCTTTGGCGGGTACGGGTGTCCAGCCTATCCTTTAGCAAAGGTAAAAGGAATTAATATCTTTGAGGAAATCAAAGAGAACCCTAATGCGCTCAAGCTAGACATTGTCGAGATGATGAATGCACAAGAAATTCCTGAGGCTGATTACGTCGTTCAAGAAGCTGCAATGAGTTTTGAGCCGTGTGCAGAGGGAGAGATCTATATGATTTGCCAGGGTGCTGGAGGAGGGTATGGTGATGTATTAGAACGAGATCCCTTCCAAGTACTCAAGGATGTCGAAGAGAATATCCTCTCAACTGCCCTTGCCGAAGAGATCTACAAGGTCATCATTGACCCTGAGACTCTAATTCTTGACGAAACTGCTTCTATTAGCGCGCGCTGTGAAGAGCGTGAAAAGCGTAAGGTTCGAGGAAGGCCCTACAAAGAGTTTTGTAAGGATTGGGTGCAACCTGGCCCGCCCGAAGACTTACCGTACATGGGAAGTTGGGGCGATGCTGGCGAAGAAATCATTGCGTCTCCCCCTGGAGAAAGTCGTTACGTAATGAAGGGCGACGAGATGGCAGGTGTCATGTTATCCAATCCTAAAGACCGTCGCATTCGAGACCTAGAAAATGAAATTCGGCAGCTCCGTAATAAAAATTGATTGCTATTACCCTATTTTATTCTGCGAGTTCAGTCGGTCTCTTAAAATGGTGATCCGTCTATAACTTAGAATAAACTATTCTGTCACGACGCGAAGATCGAAACGATCCGCGCCAAACGAGCACTTTTACGATAATTTGTCCAATGCTCTAGTAAACGTGAAAACTTGGCTGTGTTATTGGTCTGCGCTTACGATATGGCATACGGCGCGGAATCAATTGTGTTGGTAAGTCAGTTTAGTGAGGGAAGTATGAAAAAACGAAATTTTAAAATGATTGAGACTAACGGTGTCACCCTGCGAGTAGTTGTCGAGGGAGATGGACCGTTGGTTATCCTCCTCCATGGATGGCCTCAATCGTGGTATTTATGGCGACATCAGATCGACCCACTCGTTACTGCGGGTTATTGTGTCGCGGTTCCCGATCAAAGAGGTTACGGTGGTAGCAGTAGCCCACCAGAAGTTTCTGAATATACAATTTTGAAGCTGACAGCCGATATTGACGGGATAAGGGAAGCCTTGGGCTATGATTCGTTTAAATTAATAGGTCACGATTGGGGATGTCTCGTTGCGTGGAATACTGCCTTGCTTTACGAATCGACTTGCTCAGCGGTGATGGGCCTATCGGTCCCATTTTGGAGAGCGGGCGATGAAACGATTAACCCGGAAGGTTTTGACGATAAGTTTTGGTACATTCGGTATTTCCAAAGTCATAGGGCGGATGATGAGCTTAATGCAGATTTGGAACGCAGCTTTCGTATTCTGTCTTATGGTTTAGGTGGCGATTCTCCAGTTGGTACTTGGATGACACAGTTAGAACATCCTAGTTCGAAACGCTTGCTCGATGTATTGCCCGAACCCGAGACTTTACCGCCCTGGATTACGCAAGAGGACTTTGACTATCAAGTAGATCAGTTTAGAAAAAATGGCTTTCGAGGGCCTACTAATTGGTATCGCAATTTGCCCAATCATAATAGTTTAACGGCTCAGTTAGAGGGTAAACTAATCACTCAGCCCGCAGCCTTTATTGCAGGATGTGACGACGATGTTTTGATGTATGATCTTAACTGGCGTGAACGGTTTACTAACTCATTTGAAGATCTAAGGTTTCTTGAGCTAATTGAGGACGCCGCCCATTGGTTGCAGGTCGAGAAGCCCGTGGAAACCACGAATTTTATTCTTAGATTTTTAGAAGAGGTAGCCTGACGCCCTATTTATGGGTTTTTGGGAAACGGGTTGGCCGCGATTGATGAAGGCTCTATTAGAAGAATAGTGCGCATTTTGCGGTCTTGAAATGACCGACCTTAGTAATCATCTCGGACCACTCCTTTTCAAATATGAACTAAATATCTATCACAACGTCGTGCGAATTTGATAGTGGCGCGAAATTTGCATTATTTAGTGTAAACAAACGGATGCCTAAAGCTGATGCATATTATTTTCATGACCGATCTTGATGGTACTTTTATAGGGCACGATGATTTTTCTTTCGATGCAATTAGCGCAGAAGTTTTTGACTTAATCCGGAATGGTATCAATTTAATTCCAAACTCCAGTAAGACTGCAAACGAAATTGACGAATTATGCGTTGAGCTTGGGTTGTGTCTACCGTTTATTTGCGAAAATGGAGCCGCTCTTATTAACTCTGATCTGTTGATAGATCGATGGCCTTATGTAACGGATAAAAAAGCCAATAAGACGTTTACCCCATCTGAGTTAGCCCACGAGTGGGAACATTCTGTAGTATCTAATCATAAGAACTATTGCATTTTTTTGGAGAACTTAAGCAGTAAGGAGCATGCGGCAATTTTGGGTTTGTCGGCTGAGAAATTAGCACTAGCGTTAAATCGCGAGTACTCATCATTATTAATTTTTGAAGGATCTGAGTCTCAGTATACCGAGCTCTGCCAGGATGTTTCGCGGGCTGGACTCGCGCTACATCGAGGAGGTCGGGTCTGTAATCTTTCAGGTGCCCACGACAAGGCGGATTATTGCAATGGCTTTAGAGCAACTGTTGGTAACCAACAAGATACAGTGATCGTCGGTTTTGGTGATAGCGATAATGATACAGCTTTACTTGAGGCCTCAGATATTGCCTGTATTATTCCGAAACCCGATGGATCAAAATTGGCACTGGCGAATCCGCCTAATAATCTTGTAATTGCAGAGCACTCGGCCCCTTTGGGTTGGTTAGATGCTGCGCGACGCGCACTTTCGATAATACATAATACTTATGGAGTATCTCATGGGTGACTTTCACCAGAATGGAGTTGTTTCCACTTTGCATGATTTTGGGACTAAATCGATTGATGACATGGAGGCAGAGTTAAAAGTTTTCTCAGGTTATAGACCGATGGAGCTGATTCTCCCGAGTCTTTATTCAGAGTTAGAGGGACCTGCACTGCAGAATATTGTGGACCAGATTAGCCAAGTAGACTACCTAAATCACGTAGTTATAGGCTTGGATAAAGCGGACCGTGGTCAGTACGAGAGGGCTTTTTCGTTTTTCAAACAGCTTAATAAGCCCTTTTCGCTTCTCTGGAATGACGGACCTAGGCTCAAGGCTATCCAAGCCGAATTAGATGCAAAGGGCTTAGGTCTCATTCCGCCTGGAAAGGGGCGCAATGTTTGGTTTTGCATCGGTTTGGTGCATGCACGCGCAAAAGCGGGCGCTGTTGCTTTACACGATTGTGATATTTTAACTTATGAAAGGAGTTTGCTCGCGAGACTTTTTTACCCGATTGCTAATCCAAATTTTCAGTTCGAATTCTGTAAAGGTTACTATTCGCGCGTCGCGACCTCAAAAATGAACGGTCGTGTGGCTCGACTATTGGTTACACCTTTATTGATGGCTCTAGAACGTGTTTTAGGGCCGAACGACTATCTCGATTTTATGAAAAGCTTTCGTTACATCTTAGCGGGCGAATTTTCTTTTCAAAGATCGTTGATCCCGGAATTGCGAATTCCGTCTGATTGGGGTTTAGAGGTTGGGATCCTGTCTGAAATGCAAAGAAATCAGGCGAGTAGTAGGATCTGCCAGGTCGACATTGCCGATAAATATGACCATAAGCATCAAGAATTGTCAGAGAGTGACAGACGGGCCGGATTATCCCGTATGTCGGTTGATATCACCAAAGTTCTGATAAGGAAACTCGCTACTCAAGGTAATTCTTTTGGCGCAGAGACCTTCCGTACGATAAAAGCGACTTACTATCGCATGGCTTTAGATATGGTGCGATTTTATCAGACTGACGCTGAAATGAATGGCTTGTCTTATGATATCGATTTCGAGGAGCGGGCGGTCGAACTGTTTTGCGAAAACATCATGATCGCGGGAGATGCCTTTAGTTCTTCACCCATGGAGACGCCTTTTATACCGTCTTGGACCCGCGTCTTGTCCGCAATTCCCGATCTCGCATTTCGGCTTCGCAAAGCAGTTGAAGAAGATAATCAGGAGCAGCGATGACTGACTCGGGTATTGTAGGCGACATCTATCACAGGCTCGAGTCTATATATACATATCGCGAGCCTGAGACATTGATGCATCTTGCCGAGAGGCTAGCGCAGCGAGTCGGCGGAGGGCCATCTAATCGTAGTGAAAGCCATCAATCAAAATGGACAGAAAAGACGTGTCTTCTCATTACTTATGCCGACAGTATAAAAGCTGAAGGGAAAAGTCCGCTTGGCTCACTTTCAGAATTTATTAGTGAGTACATCGAAGACGAGATAAATACAATTCATATTCTTCCATTTTATCCATCATCTAGTGACGATGGTTTTTCAGTGATTGATCATACAGTCGTCCACGACAAATTTGGAGATTGGAGCCAAATTGCGAGCTTATCCAAGAATAAAGTAATTATGGCTGATGTGGTTTTAAATCATGGATCTCGCGAAAGTACGTGGTTTAAGCAATTTTTAGTGGGGGAAAAACCAGGAGCTGACTACTTTTTTTCGCCGGATGAAAATTTCGATCTCTCTAAGGTTGTCCGACCTAGGGATCACTCGGTGCTGAGCCCGGTAAATACACCAGGGGGACAGAGGCTTCTCTGGTGCACATTCAGTGAAGATCAAATTGATTTTGACTTTTCAAATCCAGATGTTTTGGAGCAATTCATAGGGATAATTTTAGGCATTGTAGACCAAGGGATCCGGATACTACGCCTCGATGCTGTGGGCTATCTATGGAAGTGCGATGGTTCTTCGTGCCTAAACTTACCAGAAACTCATGCCATCATAAAACTAATCAGATTTATTACAGACTTATATGATGCCGATATCACACTTGTTAGCGAGACAAATCTTCCTAATCATGAGAATTTAAGTTATTTCGGGAACGGAAATGAAGCACATTGGATTTATAATTTTTCGTTACCGCCATTGATTTTAAATAGTCTTTTATTTGCCGACTCCGAAGCATTAAGAAGTTGGAGTATGAGTATGCCTCCCGCACTCGAGGGTACCAGTTATCTCAACTTCTTATCTTCCCATGATGGTTTTGGTATGCGACCGACGGAAGGTATATTGACCGAGTCCCAGAGGTCGCTCTTGCTTAATCGCCTAGAAGCTAATGGCAGCTTATTCACATGGAGGCATGTTAGTACCGAGAGAAAGTCGATTTATGAGGCAAATATTACGCTTTTTAGTGCTCTTGAAAAGACGGATGATGATCCGACTGGCATATACCAGATTGAACGATTTATCGCGGCGCATACCATATTGTTCTGTTTAGAAGGGGTTCCGGCGTTGTACATCAACAATTTGTTTGGTTCTAGAAACGATACCCCGGGGGCAAAGAAATCAGGTATCAACAGAAGAATAAATCGTGAAAAGTTTTCGATGGAATGGGTAAGAAATTGTTTTGAAGATTCGGGTTCGAAGGAAAGTCTGCTTTTTTCGGAACTCAAAAGACTATTGAAACTACGAGCTCAACAGGCTGCTTTCCATCCGAATGCTACGCAGTTTACGCTGCAGCTAGGCAGCCATCTGTTTGGAGTTTGGCGTCAAAGTAGCGATCGTAAGCAAAGTATTTTCGCGATCACCAACTTGTTGTCGGATGACGTGATACTCGACCTTTCTGAGATCAACCTCATTAATACTGAGTCATGGATGGATTTAATACAGAATAAGAAGTTCGAAATAGGAAAGCGTAGGTTGAGACTTGAGGCCTACCAATCAGTATGGATTACGAATAATGCCTAATTTAGACAGACTTAACCTTAGACTTTTAAGAGCTTGTTTGTTGTGCTTTATTCTGGAAGTAATTCCATACCCCATAAATACTAATAGCTATCCAGCAAACTTCTATTATTAACGCCGACAAGTTGAAGTCGAATAGCAGGGTTAATCCTATCAAAAGTGAGCCGAGCAGATTTAATATAGAATATTCTAAATCAAAACTAGTCCATCGGGATGTCTGGAGTTGAAAGTATGCAATTAAGCACAGGATAACGCCAAACGTCCCAACAAAATCGTACCAATGAATTATCATCCGCGCATCACTCCATACTCAGTTGAAAACGTTATCGTAAAAATATTTTTAAATGTTGCCCTGCTTCATGTAACCCATTTTTGATATAGACTGGCTTTCCTATTTCCGAGGCACCATTGACCTGTAACTCGCGGCAACCTCGGGCGCGCGCCTCCTCAAAGGCACTTTTCAGGAGCGGACTCCCAATGCCGCGACCACGAAATCGTTCGTCAACTATAAAGTCCTCAATAAGTGCATACTCGCCCCCAAATCTCAGCACAATCGGAAAGGACATAGTTACAAGACCAGCCAATACTCCGTTATCCTCTGAGACAAGAATTAAGCCGTGTTCTTCGGATAGTAGGGCAGGCAGGACTGTTTGCGCATCATCCCAATTAATATCTGGGATTTCAGGATCATCTGGGAAACTCTTCAGTAAGGATATTATCTGGGGAAAGTCATCTTTTGTTGCTCTTCTTATTAAAGCCATTACACACCTTTTCCCTTAGAATTTTTACAAGTTAAATTTTATTTGTTCCTAAAACAAATTCTAGGCATTAAACTTAAAGTTTAGCAAGCTAGTCGGTTTCAAACTTAGGTGATGAGCATGTCTAAAGGTAAGAAAAATGGAGCCTCAATATTTCTAGACGTTCTAGAAAGTGAGGGGGCAGAATTTATTTTTGGAAACCCAGGAACAACAGAGCTACCTTTAATGGACGCGTTACTTACACGCCCTAAGGTGCATTATGTTTGGGCGCTTCAAGAAGCCAGTGTGGTAGCGATGGCGGATGGTTATGCTCAGGCCTCCGGCAAACCCGGTGTCGTTAATTTACACACCGCTGGGGGGTTCGGGAATGGTGTTGGCAATCTATTGAATGCCTTGACTTCTGGTACTCCGTTAATAGTCACCGCTGGTCAACAAGACACACGCCATGCAATTTATGATCCCTTGTTGCAGGGCGACCTCGTCTCTATAGCTCGACCGATTTGTAAGTGGGCTGCAGAAATTTCTAATCCTGACCAGATCCCTGTACTAGTTCATCGCGCCTTCCAAGACTCAAAGGCGACGCCATCTGGCGCGGTCTTCTTGTCTCTTCCTATGAATGTTATGGAGGAGTCTTGTGACGCTCAAATTCAAGATGTGTCTTATGTTGATAGGAGGCCCGTAGCGCATGGACTGCCTGAACTAGCGTCTTACCTAGCGGCTTATAAACCAGGTAAGGTTGCAATAGTTGCTGGTGACGAGATCTCTGTAAACGATGCTTACAAAGAAGTTGTGAGTTTGGCCGAGCTTTTGGCGGCACCAGTCTATGGTTCGTCCTGGCCAGCGCATATACCCTATCCAACTAGTCACTATCTCTGGAGAGGTAATCTTCCGACTAGTACGGAGGCCATTGGAAATACGATGTCTAATTTCGACGCTGTTTTAGCCTTTGGAGGTAAGTCGTTCATCACGGTTCTTTATTCTGATAAGCCTGCTCTTCCCGAAAACTGTGATCTTTTCCAGTTATCTTCGGATGGTCGGGATTTGGGGAGGAGTTACGCTACTAAATTGTCACTCGTTGGTGATATTGAATACTCAGCGAGAGAGCTTAATGGCTTGTTGCAAAAAGAAGTTCAGTCTAAATCAGATGAATATGGATTAGAGCGAGTCAAGGCTTCAAAACTATTCTCAGATGTCAGAAGAGAGTTGAACAAGAGAGCGGATCAATTGTCCGTTCGAGAGCCTCTCCATCCTATGCCCGTAGCTCGTGAACTTGCGCGTGCTATTGGTAAGACTCCGATAGTCGATGAGGCGCTAGCCACTACTACGCATTTAAGACAGTTTCTAGATAACGATCATTCTAGGCAGTACTCTATGAATCGAGGCGGAGCCTTAGGGTGGGGCATGCCTGCAGCTATTGGCTTTTCTCTTGGGCTTGGGCGCGAACCGGTCGTTTCGATCGTAGGCGACGGTGCGGCGATGTATTCGCCTCAGTGCTTGTGGACAGCCGCCTATGAGAAATTACCGGTAACATTTATCGTAATCAATAATACGGAATACAACATACTGAAAAATTTTATGCGCTCTCAGCCAGAGTATGAGTCAGCTCAAACCGGTAAGTTCATTGCCATGGATTTAGTCGAACCACCCATTGATTTCCAAGCATTGGCGACTAGCATGGGTATAGCAAGTAAAAGAATCACTCGTTTCAATGACATCAATGAGGTCGTGACTTCATCTATACGATCAGGCCGACCTAGTTTAATTGAGATCGTGGTGGGAATAGAAACAGAGGCTTAATTTAAGAACGAAGGGCTAAGTAAACACGATGAGCAAGAATAAATCGATAGTAGTAACAGGTGGGTCACGAGGTATTGGGCGTGCCATCGCAATTGAATTCGCTAACCAAAATTATGATGTTCTGATTACTTATTTAACTAATGAGATCGCTGCACAGGAAGTTCTGGAGGCTATAAATTCTGCAGGAGTAAAAGGTGTGGCACTTAAGGCAGACACATGCGATAAAACATCTCCTAGCAAAATAGTTGAGTCTGCGCTCGATGCTTTTGGGAAAATCGACGTGCTAGTGAACAATGCGGGTATTAGTCCTCCTAAGGAGTTTCTGGTTGATCAGACAGTAGAAGATTGGGATGCGACTATGGACGCTAATTTGAGTAGTGCTTTTCGAATGGTAAAGGCCGTCATTCCACATATGCGAAAACAGGCATCTGGAAATATTATTAATATCAGCTCTAATGTTACTCGCAGATTAGCCCCTAATTTTGGTCCTTATGCAGTATCCAAAGCGGGACTAGAAGCATTAACGCAGGTTCTTTCTAAGGAAGAAGCGTCCCACGGAATTCGCGTTAACGCGATAGCCCCAGGTTTTATTGAAACTGATATGCTGAGAAATGCGTTTAATGAACTGGGCGAAGCTAAAGCCCGAGAGTATGAAGACTCGATACCGATGAAACGACTGGGTAGGACCGAGGAAATAGCCAATATGGTTGCTGTTCTCGCTTCAAATACTTCTAGCTTTGTTACCGGACAGATCATTTACGTGAATGGCGGTGGACCGGGCGGCTGATTGCGCTCGATTTTTTGTAATATCCACGTTCGTAAATGGCGCTTGAAGTCGTAAATTAATAAGCACATACTTATTATGGTGACTGGACGATATTTAAATGGGGGAGAGTTACCCATGGAAGCTGTAGAGCAGAGAAAAATTATTAAAGCGGTTAGGAATGAGCCAGCCTTAGCGGAGGTTTTCAAAGTACCGATATTATCCCTGCCAACATCGTTACTTTTTGTGGTGTTCTATGTAGGGTTTGGCGCGACTACCTACATGTATTTACAAGGTGCCATTAGCTGGCCGCTGGTGATAGTTGCGAATGCGATATTTATTTACATTAGTTTCACCCCATTTCACGAAGCTGTGCATAGGTCGTTATCGAGAGTGAATTGGATTAATGAGACACTGGGGACCATGTCTGCACAATTGTTGTTACCCGGCTTTAACACAAGCTTGTATCGCTATCTACATGTCTTACAACATCATCAACATACGGGAGAGGCAGACGCTGATCCCGACGTACCATTTCTAATTGGTTCAGTCTTTACCCGCGTAGCACGGTGGGCGTTTTTAGATGTTCTATGGGTTCGGTACTATGTCGGGGCTTGGACGACAAGGCCTGTTGCGGAGCGAGTTAGATTTTCTGTTGGAGTTTTGATCTATATCTCCGTACTGGTCATTGGTTTTACTTCGAGCTTTATCAATGAGTTTCTTGTTGCGTTTGTAGTTCCGTGTTTATTGGCACGAATTGCTTTAGTCTACCTTTTTGCTTACATACATCA
>NHDO01000003.1 GCA_002171735.1 Proteobacteria bacterium TMED61
ATTTTACCGATTCTCTGACGTTCTTGACTCTGATCGATACCAAATAGACGGAGAAACAACCCAAGTACTTCTCGGAGCACGCGAACTTGATCTAAATGAAACCCGATCATGGGAAAGTCAACATGTCGCTTTCACTCATGGATACGGATTAGCAATGGCACCAGTAAGCCGAGTAAGAGGATCCGGAGATCCGGATTTTGTAATAGGGGATCTCCCTGTCTCAATTGATGATTCGCTGGAAATAACGCTCGATAAACCTCAAATCTATATAGGGGAAGGTCTTGGCGGATATGCCGTAATAGGGGCAAGCCGAGACGAAGTTGACTTCACAGACGAAAATCAGGAAACTCAAGATGTTCGATACGACGAAATTGATGGCCAAGGTGGAGTAGAAATCGACTCCTTCTTACGCAAAGCCGCATTCGCATTACGATTTGGTCAAATCGAACCATTAATCTCTAATTTCTTAACCGATGAATCGCGAATAATTTATGTTCGAGACGTACGAGACAGAGTTGAGAAACTGGCACCATTCCTCAAATTTGATGCCGACCCTTACCCAGTGATCCTTGATGGAAGATTGGTTTACGTAGTTGACGGCTACACCACAACAGATCGTTATCCCTATTCGCAACGGGCACCAGTATCTGATTTAGATTCAAGCAGCGGATTACGCGACAGGTTCAACTATGTGCGCAATTCAGTTAAAGCAGTCGTTGACGCATTCGACGGAGACGTCAAATTTTATGTCGTCGACCCAGATGACCCCATCATTCAAGCCTACCAATCCGCCTTTAGTGGTCTTTTTTCTCCAGCTTCAGAAATGCCACAATTACTCAATGACCATCTCCGCTACCCAGAAGATATGTTCCGGGTTCAATCAGAACTTTGGGGCTCATACCACGTAGAAGAAACAGAAAATTTCTACCAACGAGCCTCTGAATGGGCGATCTCTCAAGATCCCGGGCGAAGCGGTGAAGGAGCAGCAAACCTTGCACTCGTTGACAGCCAAGGAGTTCGAATCGGAACACGAGATGTTCGCATGTCGCCATATAGAACAATCGTTAACTTATCTGACTCCGAAGAAGCAGAATTCGTCATTTTACGAGCCTTCGTACCTCTTGATGAAGAAGACGCCCGTAAAGAACTTGCTGCCTATGTAGTAGGGCGCAGCGACGGGGAACACGCCGGAGAACTCGTGGTGTATCGCCCCCCTACTTCAAACTTTGATGGCCCAGCGCTCGCCGAAGAACGAATCCGCAATGACGAAGAAGTCGCCAGCCTCCAAACCTTGCTTAGCCAACGTGGATCAGACGTACTATTTGGCGAACTACTTCTTGTCCCAATAGAGAATTCAATACTTTATGTTCGTCCGCTTTACGTACAAGCAGACGGTGACTCAACTGTTCCTGAATTGGAACGTGTCATTGTAGTTGCTGGAGAAAGGGTCGTTATGGAAGATTCTCTTCAAAAAGCACTTGAAGAACTTACCGGACAAAGCCTCAGTACCTTATTTCCTGTTCAGGGGTCGATAAGCACACCCGTGGTCCAACCGGAAACAACACCCGACGACACTGACACCGAAGAACCATCTGAACCTATTTCCCAAGATTTAAATGCTGTTGTTCAAGAAATAGAACAACTTCAAGTTGCAGCTGCTCAGGCGTTAGCTGAAAATCCTCCAGATTGGCTGGAGTTCGGTCAAATTCAAAGCCAAATACAAGACTTACTTACCGCGTTAACCACAGCATCAGAAAATTAATTCAGTCAGCAGGCTGCCAGCCATCGAGACGACGCCCAGTAGGAGAAGAATCTTCAGCCCTAACTGGAGAATCAGCACTTAAGTCTTTGAAACTCTCGTCACTAGCTAAATCCGGTGATATGTGTGTCACATCAATGGGTTCAAAACGGCTAGCTAACTCCGCGATTTGACCTTTTAACTCAACACTGACACGTGTAATTTCTCCAGAAAGCCGAGCAGTATGTAGCCGTAAATCCATGAGAGTTTCCTCGTCACCCTCATCGGCTTCAGATCCAAAAGCATCAAATTTGTGCTCTAAAAGGCTGACTCTTTCGTCTAGGTCCCTTAAACCATTGGCTAAATCCAACAAAATTTGATCAGCGATCGGTTCCCCTTCCGAGGGTTGAATAGCAGAAGAACTCGTTCCCATTCGGTTATCCCGCTTCTTTTTTCCTTTACCAAATTTCTTCGCCATATAACGATGGTAGTACTCCAGAGATAGTGAACGGGACCAGCCCGCGATAACAGGCCAAAAGAAGATAGGTACGATAGAGACATGAAGAAACCTTCCAAACTATGCGGATCAAAGATTCGTTTAGTTCTCTTTGTTTCATTCCTATGTTTAGCTTCATGCGCCAGTTATGACGGACGGTCAATGAAAGGAGAGAACCCAACTGACACTCTTGATGCCCTTGTTGTCATGGATCCTGAATCTGAAAATCAAGAAAACACTTTTTCTAAGTCCTCAACGACTCAACTAGGCGACCTTGCAAGCCAACCCAATGAAGAGAAAGGAGAATCGAATTTAGATCTTGATCCTTTCCAAGGGATAGGAGGAGACTCAGACATAAATTCAGAAACCCTTTCCGGCACAATTGGAGAAATTGGTTCTTATGAACTCACTTTCCCGCAAATTTCTGACACGCCAGCTGATTTTGCTATCAACGGAGCAATACAGTCCGTGGCTGACAAGATCTATCTTAATTTCGCAGCAGAACTCGCCGAAATGATAAACGAAGGTACGCCTATGGGATCAAGCGACCTTGTGGGTGAAGGAAGGATCATTTTCAACAACGGATATTTATTAAGCGTTTTATTTGAGGGATCTACCGATTGGGGAGGAGCAGCGAGTCAACAATTATGGGCAGACTCAATAATGGTTGATCTTTCAAACGGTCAAGTATTAACTTCGGAAAATTTGTTTCAACTTGAAATTTCTACAGATTGGAAAGAGTTATTAGCAGAAAAATCTTATGACTTACTCATAGAACGTTTAGGTTCCGAAATGATTTGGAATGAAGGACTGCTCCCAACTGGAGAAAATTTCAACAACATGCTTGTCACTCAACCTGGACTTCTCATTATCTTTGATCAGTATCAAGTCGCAGCTGGAGTTGCTGGAACACCAACCGTAATCATCCCATGGGTTGAAATAGCAGCGATCATCAATCCGCAAAGCAGAATCGGTGAACTTGTTATCGCAGGCGGTTCCTTAGAAATTAACTAAGGCCAAGTCGTACAAACTGTTCATCCGGAGCTTCAACTTCCTTCAGAGCATGATGCAGCAACTCTTCGTAATGGCGGGTTCGTTCAGAGTCAACAAGATTTTCGGTCTCTTGTTCATCTTCATAATCAAACAAGTATGATTTGTCGCCGGCTCCTCGGCCAGCAAGAAGTACCGCCCGATTTGATAACTCTTGCCCAGAGAGTGGCTGGCGGATAACTGGAATGTCGCTACCAGGCATCCGATCTAACCAAGCGCGACCATCTGGCCGTGGCAAACCAGCATTTGGGAATATGTGCATCGGCATCGTTGACCAACGGTTCGACCAGATACTGATATCACCAACAGATCCTTCTGCTCCTCGAATGTATTTACCGGCGGAATCAATCACATTTACTTCAAGCCCGAAATATCCCTGAAGCATGTAATCTCTGGCACTTTGCTCCTGTCCTTCAATAACAGAACGCAAAGAAACGCCATGAGTACGATGCTCTACATCTAGGTCAAATAAATCCACCAGAGTCGCATGAACGTCAACACTTGTCGTTAATGCTTGACGGCTACCGGATTCAACCCCTGGCCAATGCACCAGCATCGGGATATGACCAAGCAAGTTAAATATTGGAGACATTGGTTTACCAAAGGTTTCATTTCTTTCACCTAAATAATGGCCATGATCAGTAACGATAAAAAGAGCCGTGTCTTCCCATAAGTTATTGCGATCCATAGCATCTAAAATTTTTCCAAACCAATGATCAATCATGGAGAGTTTCGCCCCGTAATTAGCTCGTACTTGAAATGCTTGCTCTTCGGTTAGCACCCCTTTTTGGATTGCTTTTTGCATATAAGGAGGCCAAATAATGAGATCTTCGTCGCGTTGGTCATGATATTTATAAGCCCACGGTTCTGGAGTGTCAAATGGTTCGTGAGGATCAAACTCGTCAACGAAAAGAAAAAATCTTTCATGCTGGTTAGCGTTGCGATCTAACCAATCCGCGGTTGCTTGCATAGTCCGTGGACCAGGAAAATCTGTCTCGTCTTTAAAGTAGGTGCGTGACGTGTCGTAAGGGCGGCGGAACCATCCTTCAGCTGAAGGTAACGACGGTGTCCCTACCCAGCTAGGGTCATCGCGAAGTCGCCAAGGGTCTCCTTCATGTCCGCGCATGTAATCCCACATGCCGAAATCAGTGTGGTAATTTTCTCCACCGGTCTCAAAAAGATGCGGGTGATCGGATATTAGGCCGGTCGCTATTCCCTTCATTTTCATCGAATGGGCAATATTTGACTCCCATAGTTCAATAGATCCCCAAGGCTTCCAAAGAAAATCCCACGCTCCACAAAGAATGTCGTGACGGGCAGGCATGCAAGGAAGCGACGCCGAATAGTGGCGGTCAAATCTCAAACCACGTGCAGCAAGCCGGTCAAGGTTCGGTGTCTCAAATTCGTCGCCTCCGTAGCAACCCAGCATGCGTCGGTTAAGACTGTCAAGAAGAATAACGATCGCGTTTCTAGGGCCAGAACCTGGTTCATATTGAGCGGCGGTTGGCTGCTCAAATAGGTAAGGGTGAGCGATTTCGGTCATGTATTTATATTCTCACGTCTAAACACTTTGCTTTGTATTGGCGGTACTGTCTTAATTTATGCGAGAAGAAAGAAAAGCTGAACGACTCAACATGCTCAGAACCACAGGTATGGACGGTGTGAGTTGGACCAGAGTCATTCTTCGCGGCTTATTTATGGCTTGTGCCGCTTGTGGAGGTCGCGGGTTGTTTCATCATTGGTGGAAAATGCGGGAATCCTGTCCAAAGTGTGCTCTGATCTTTGACCGATCAGACGGCTACTGGATAGGAGCAGTTGCCGTTAACACAATGATGAGCGGATTTTTACTTCTCGTCACCGTAGTTGTCTCATTTTTGCTTGCTTTACCTGATCCGCAATGGCAACCCGTTCTTATCCCTTCGGTAACGGTAGGGGTTATAGCACCAATTTTTCTTGACCCGATTTCGCGAACTTTTTGGACATCTATGGTCGCTCTTGGTCGTCCACCGGGAAAACGTGAAGAAAGTTAACGAACTAATCCGCGATTAGAGAGTCGCCAAGAATAATTTTTGGAAATATAAAATCAGTCACAAAATTGATTGCGCCGCTATCAATATCAAATGCCTCAAAATGAACGCAGTCAGGCCGAGGGTACCGTTCTGGTTCGCTTTCAACTCTTGGAGCTGTGTTAAAAACGAATACGTGTTCTTCAGAGTCTGCTATTTCTGTAATTAGTTCGTTGTATATCTCTAAGTTTTCTCGATATGGACGTTTTTCGCCAAGAATTAAGCAGTCCGGGCGATCTTCAATTTGCGGGGCAGTAAAAAATATTAAAGTAGCTTCCGCTGTCTTTGTTTGAAGCACTAAATCTCTATATAACTCTGAAATAAGGGCAAGAGTCGCAGGAAAAATGTAATGCTCGTCTGTTTCAATGTTTGTGTGATCAAAAAAGACTGCAGCGTGGTCAAAAACTAAAACTAAATCATATTCAGAGGTGATCGCACGTCTACAAGGTTGCCCGAAACTATGAGGCGTTTCTTGGTCCCAAAGAGTAATTGTGAAAGATTCATAGTTTTCTTCAGTGAAGACCGGACTACATAAAGCAAAGCCGTAGGATCCTATTTCTCCACCGACAGCATTTATCCAGCCATCAAGTGCTGGCCCAAGGTTTTGAGCGACAGAGTCGCCCATAATTGCAACTTTCGGATTAGCGCTTATAGAAACATTTTCTTGCATTTCGGAATCTTTTTCTGGTTCTTTTGAATTTGGTAAGGAAGTTGTTGCCGGATTTTCTTCAGGGACCGTTAAGGCGAGCGGTGGTTCTTCGCTTAATAAAGTTGTAGTGGTCGTTGTGCTCGTTGCGGCTATTTCAACTAGAGCAGTAGTAACTGCATTATTAATTTCTTCTTGCGATGCAGGTTTCGGAGCTACAACAATAATCACAACTAACCCGAGAGCACTTATAACCGAAACTAGACCAAGAGTTGATAGAGGCTTTAAAATTCTTTTTCCAGTACGGATAGGCCATTCCAGAAGATGATGAGATATTTCTGCAGCAACAAGTGTTAGAGCAATCGCAATCCACGGTGAAGTGTTAAGTAATTCTAAAAATGGCCAATGGAATAGGTAAATGGCGTAACTTCTTTTTCCTAACCAAACTAAGCACGTGGAACCGATAAAAAGATTCGGTTTTGTTTCACGAAGGGCATAACCCGTAATGACCATGGATGCTACTGCGATTAGTAGAAGCGCACCTTTTGTTACGAACGGGTCTGATTCGTTGAGAACAAAAATGCCCCAAATTAGACCACCGGCCGATACTCCAGCAAGAAGCCCGGGTATTTTGAAATCTGGGTAGTTCTTAACGAAATACGCAAGTAATGCTCCAACAAAAACTTCGGTAAATCGAAATGGTGTCGCAAAGTAAGCATCAGCATTTCCCCACCAAAGAATTAAGCCAATTGTTATAAGAGCTGCACCGGCCAGTAATGCTTTACGAAGACCTAATCCGAGAACTAATAATGGCCAGAATAAATAGACCTGTTCTTCAATAGAGAGGCTCCAAAGATGAGCGAAAGGCCGAGGGTCAGAATTGAAAATCTCCCAATACCCTCCGGTCTCTGATAACGACCACCAGTTATGGAGATAGAAAGTTGCAGCTAATCCTTCTTCAGAAACGTCTCGAAGAATTTTTTGATCGATGATTGCAGTTACTGCCACAGTTGTAGCAATAGTTGCTAGTACTGCAGGAAGTAATCGGCGTGCTCTACGACCCCAAAAATTTGTCAACGAGGCTCGGGTTAATTCATGATCACGGTCTACTATTTGGGTGATTAAGAAACCAGAAAGGGTAAAAAAAACTGAGACCCCTATCCACCCACCGGGAAGGGTTGAAGGCCACGCATGGTAAATAACAACTGCTAAAACGGATAATCCGCGTATTCCATCTAAAGCGGAAATGCGAGAAGCAGGATTCATGTTTTAGGTGTCCTGTTTATAGTTTTTCCAATCCGAAACGCAAGAAAATTTTTGCATAATCCAGTATTGCAAATGGTTAACGTTTCTAGTGGTCATCTGTTAGAGATATAAAAGGGTTCGTTCTCAGGTGTTTGCGTGACTGTTTTTAATGTTGTGAAAATGGGAGCTAAAGAACCAGCGTGTTAAGTTCAAAGTGTGGAAGTTAACGGCTACAACACTGGACCTGAAGCAGACCAGATGAACGAATTTTTAGCCGCAGCTTATGAATCAGTTATACACGACCCGCCAGGATGGAGGGAATCTCTCAAAAGTGTTCACCGAGAAGTAGGAGCTTTTCGAGAAAAGAGCCTTAAATCGTATCTTAGGGGAAGGAAGTCACCAGCTGATCTTCGACAAGTGGATCTTCGTTGGGTGAGGATTCACAAAATAAACCTTGCTGCTGCGGACCTTACCGGCGCGAACCTTAGCCCTTCAAACTTTGAAAGAGCGAACCTGATTGGGGCGAACCTCTTAGACGCAGTTCTTAGCGGGGTAACGCTCGCCAACGCGAACCTTACCGGGGCGAACCTTACCGAAGCAGATCTTTACGGAGCGACCCTTATCGGAACAAATTTTTCAGGAGCGAACCTTACCGCCGCACGTCTTGAATCAGCGGACCTCATGAAAGCAAACTTCGAAGGAGCGAACCTAGAGGGGGCGAATGTTAAAAGTGAATGTTTCAGAGGGGCGATCTTTGCCGGAGCGAACCTCTCAGGCGCGAACCTCAGCGGAACGGATCTTATGCAAGCAAACTTTGAAGGAGCGAACCTTACAGGAGCGGACTTGTCAGGTGCGACGTTCAGTGATGGTGTGCTTTACGCAGCGAACTTCGCCAGAGCAAACCTCTCAGGAGCGGACCTTTCAGAAGCGAAACTTTCAATTACAGGGCGATATGCATCAATCATTAGTAGACGTGATCCGCATACTAAAAAGTTTTTAAGAACCAAGGTGCTTGTTAGAGGAGTGAATCTCAAAGGAGCGAACCTTACCGGCGCGAATCTTGTC
>NHDO01000004.1 GCA_002171735.1 Proteobacteria bacterium TMED61
GGGTTGCGTCTACCATCATCGCGGGGCTTATCTCAACGCACTGGGCAACATGTCGACAATGGAGCTCAACCGTGACTCGGTTTATCTGTGGACGCTGCCGATGTTTCACTGTGACGGCTGGACCTTTACCTGGGCGGTGACCGCTGCAATGGGCACCCATGTCTGTCTACGCGCAGTCGAACCCGGCGCCGTCTTCTCGTCGATCGCTGAGAACGGTGTCACCCACATGTGTGGCGCACCGATCGTGATGAATATGCTCGCCAACGCTCCGCAGGAGGTCAAAACCCAATTTTCCCAGACGGTGGAAATTGCTACGGGGGGCGCCGCCCCACCGTCCGCGGTGATTGAAGCGATGGAAACTGACGGGTTTCACGTTACTCACCTTTACGGCCTTACCGAGACCTATGGACCGGCAACGGTTTGCATCCCTCAGGACGACTGGCCGGCTCTTGCCCTTCAGGAGCGTTCGTCACGGATAGCGCGGCAGGGTGTGCACTACGGTACGCTTGAAAACGCCAGCGTCAAGAATCCCGATACTATGGAAGATGTCCCATGGGACGCGAAGACCTTTGGCGAAGTGATGATCCGCGGCAACACCGTCATGAAGGGGTATCTCAAAAACACAGAGGCGACGCAGGCTGCTTTCGCCGGAGGCTGGTTTCACAGCGGTGACATCGCGGTGCGCCACCCGGATGGCTACATTGAGATCAAGGACCGGTCGAAAGACATCATCATCTCTGGTGGTGAGAATATCTCAAGCCTCGAAATCGAGGAAACACTGTATCGCCACCCAAAGGTTTTGGAGGCTGCCGTGGTGGCAAGACCGGATGAGGCCTGGGGAGAGAGTCCCTGTGCATTCGTGACCCTGCATGAAGGAGAAGACGTCGAACCGCAGGAGATTATTGATTTCTGCAGGGAAAACATGGCGCACTACAAAGCGCCGCGCACGATCGTTTTCGGCGAGTTGCCCAAAACCTCTACCGGCAAGATTCAGAAGTTTGTTCTAAGAGACAAAGCGCAGAATCTGTCTGACTAAGTTTTAGGTGAACCATTATTACTGGAACAATCATGTGATCCAGTAGAGAACGCGTTGCACTGCTTGCGCCCTTTAGCCCCTTTCTCTCGTGGCTATTCGTCCGGACTCACGATATCGCCCGGTCGGATTATTCCACCAGCAACAATCTCGCAACGCAGGCCGCCTTTGTGGGTAAGTTGCTTAACGAGCTCTGGAATCTCGAGCAGGTTCTGCAAATAGGCGCAAGGCTCGCAGAGTTCAACGCCACGCAATTGGACCGCCCCTACCGTGAAGGTACGTCCTTCAAGGACATTGAGGTCAATTCCCCGAGTAATCACGTTTCGGCGAAAGGCAGTTACCGGCAGGTCCGTAGAAAACGCCTCATTGAATTCATCAATCGCTTCAGCCTGAATCAGGGTTAACTGCGTTTCGGGCGATGCGCCAAAAGTACAGTACCGGTCACCTTCCAGACCGGCGCCTGCCGTAGCGACTGCTTCGGAGACCTCACGGATGGCACTGCCCTCGGTCGCCGAAAGGCACACAACAGCAACTTCACCCTGGGTTAGCATTTCTTTCGCGGCCTACAGCGGGATGTTGCCGTGTTTGCGCCAGGGATTTTCGAGTTGTTTGTTCCGCAACATAGAAAGCGAGCGGCAAATCCGGGTACGGGTTTCGCTAGGTAAAATAACATCATCGATAAATCCTCTGTGGCCAGCAACAAAGGGATTGGCAAACTTCTGGCGGTAGTCTTCCGTCCTCTGAGCGATCTTCTCTTCATCGCCGATGTCCTTGCGGAAAATGATCTCAACTGCGCCCTTTGGCCCCATGACTGCAATTTCTGCAGTTGGCCAGGCCAGGTTGACGTCACCACGTAAATGCTTAGATGCCATCACATCATATGCGCCACCGTAGGCCTTTCGGGTAATTACAGTCACCTTAGGCACCGTACACTCGGCGTAGGCATAGAGAAGCTTTGCACCATGCCTGATGATACCTCCATATTCCTGGGCCGTGCCGGGCAAAAAGCCTGGCACGTCAACGAACGTCACGATCGGAATACTAAAGGCGTCGCAAAACCTGACAAACCGCGCTGCCTTGACCGATGACTGAATGTCCAGACATCCGGCAAGCACCATCGGCTGATTTGCCACCACTCCAACGGTCGAGCCACCCATACGGCCGAATCCGGTCAGGATGTTACCGGCAAAGTCAGACTTAAGTTCAAAAAAGTCGCCATCATCAACCACTTTAATGATGAGTTCGTGCATGTCATAAGGCTTGTTTGGATTATCGGGTACCAGGGTATCCAGCGAAGGCTCGGACCGATCGACCGCGTCAACCGGCTCACGCCGAGGCGCATCGTCAACATTACTTGCCGGCAGAAAGTCTATGAAGCGACGCAGACTCAAAAGTGCTTCGACATCGTTATCAAAAGCCCCATCAGCGACGCCGGATCGGCTCGAGTGAGTGATCGCCCCGCCGAGCTCTTCATGGGTAACTGTCTCGTGCGTAACCGTCTTCACAACCTCTGGGCCCGTGACATACATATAGGACGTATCCCGAACCATGAAGACAAAGTCCGTAATCGCAGGGGAATAGACTGCACCGCCAGCGCATGGACCCATGATCATGGAAATCTGCGGTATCACTCCGGATGCCAGTACATTGCGCTGAAATACCTCGGCATAGCCCGCCAATGAATCAATGCCTTCCTGAATTCGAGCGCCCCCAGAATCATTAAGACCGATTACTGGCGCACCGACTCGCATAGCGTGATCCATGACCTTACAGATCTTCCCGGCGTGCGCCTCCGAGAGCGATCCACCGAGCACAGTAAAATCCTGGCTGAACACAAACACGGTGCGGCCGTTGATCGTGCCATGCCCCGTGACTACCCCATCACCGGGAACCGCTTTGTCGGCCATATCAAAATCGACGCATCGATGCTCGACAAACACGTCCCATTCCTCAAAACTACCTTCATCTAGCAGTACGCCTACGCGTTCGCGGGCAGTGAGCTTTCCTTTGGCATGCTGAGCATCAATACGCCCCTGTCCTCCGCCCTGGCGTGCAGCTTCACGGCGCCTCTCCAGTTCTTCGAGAATCTCTCTCATCAGTCGTTGTCCTGCGGCTTTGGAAGGAGATCCAACACCTTGCGGGCCGCTTCAAGAATGGGCGTCCCTGGACCAAAAAAGGCGGCAACCCCCAGTGTCGAAAGGCTCTCCCGATCAACCTTGGGGACAACACCCCCGAGCACGACCTGAATGCTACCCGCGCCGTTTTCGGTCAGTATCTCAAGCAGTTTTGGCACTAGCGTTGAGTGCCCTGCTGCCTGCGAGGAAACGCCAATCACGTGCACGTCGTTATCCAGCGCCTGCTGAACCACTTCCTCCGGCGTCTGGAAAAGGGGGCCGATATCGACATCAAAACCCACATCCGCAAACCCTGTCGCAATGATGCGTGCGCCCCGGTCGTGACCATCCTGACCCAGCTTGGCAACCAGAATACGCGGCCGCCGCCCGACTTGATCAGCAAAGGCCTTAACATCTCGGCGCAATTGCTGAAAAGTTTCATCCTGCTGATATGCCTCACCGTACACGCCTGAAATCGTCCTGACCTGGGCCTGATATCGGCCGAATTGTGCTTCCAGAGCAAGCGAGATTTCGCCTACCGTCGCTCGCGACCTTGCAGCTTCCACCGCATACTCTAGCAGGTTGGCTGCCTGTCGCCCGGCAGCTGTTTGAAGCGCCTCTAGTGCCTGCTGGCACTGCTGCTGGTCGCGGTCCCGGCGAACCGCTTCAAGACGTGCAATCTGGGTCTTCAGTACTTCAGAATTATCAATATTGAGAATATCCACCTCGGTTTCTTCGGGCGCTTGATATCGATTTACCCCAACAACCACTTCCTCACCGAGATCAATACGGGCCTGACGCCGGGCAGCGGATTCCTCAATACGTAGTTTGGGAATCCCGTTGATGATCGCCTGCGTCATCCCTCCCATATCTTCGACTTCATCAATAAGCGAGCGTGCGTGTGCAGCAAGACTGGCCGTGAGGCTCTCTACATAATAAGAGCCCCCCAGAGGATCTACCACATGGTTGATACCGGCCTCTTCGCGCATAATTAATTGCGTGTTGCGCGCAATATGGGCTGAAAAATCCGTCGGCAGAGCCAGCGCTTCATCAAAGCTATTGGTATGAAGGGATTGGGTACCGCCAAAGACTGCCGCCAGCGCCTCGATAGTAGTCCGAATAATGTTGTTGTAGGGATCCTCACTGGTCAGACTGACACCGGAGGTCTGGCAATGTGTCCTTAGCATTAACGAGCGCGGATCAGAGGGGTTGAACTTCTCTTTTATCAGCTGCGTCCAAAGAAGCCTCGCTGCTCTCAGCTTGGCGACTTCCATGAAGAAATTCATTCCAATGCCGAAAAAGAAAGACAACCGGGGCGCAAAGTGGTCAATCTCAAGGCCACGGTCAACCGCAGTGCGAACGTATTCGATCCCATCGGCCAGGGTATAGGCCAGTTCCTGAACTGACGTCGCGCCCGCTTCCTGAATATGGTAACCGGAGATCGAGATCGGGTTAAAGCGCGGCATATGCGCAGCGGTGTAGGCAATGATGTCGGAAACGATCCGCATCGATTCCTTTGGAGGATAAATATAGGTATTACGGACCATGAACTCTTTCAGGACGTCGTTTTGCAGCGTACCGGAAAGACTCGCCTTATCCACGCCCTGCTCTTCCCCGGCAACAATAAACATGGCAAGTATGGGAATCACCGCGCCATTCATGGTCATGGAAACCGACATCTGGTCCAGCGGAATTCCGTCGAACAGAATTCGCATATCCTCGACGGAATCAATAGCGACTCCGGCCATACCGATGTCTCCGGTGACCCGCGGATGGTCCGAGTCATAACCCCGGTGGGTGGCAAGATCAAAGGCGACTGATAGCCCGCTCTGCCCGGCGGCGAGATTCCGCCGGTAAAAAGCATTGGATGCCTCGGCTGTCGAAAAACCTGAATACTGTCGAATGGTCCAGGGCCGGCCGGCATACATCGTAGCGCGCGGCCCCCGTACATAGGGCGGCAAACCTGGCAGGTCGTCCTGGTGATCTAACGTCTCGAGATCATCCGCGGTATAAAGGGGCTTAATACTGATCCCTTCCGGTGTCATCCATTCCAGAACATCAGGCGGATCGCCCGAGAGCTCGCGCGTCGCGAGGTCCCTCCAGGATTTCAGGGGCTGATCAGTTGAATCAGTCATTGGTTTCGTTCATTGACCTCGCGGCAACCCGATCCCTGCGAGCACCGCCGTGATTTCATCCAGAATTGCTGGGTCATCAATCGTGGCGGGCATTTTCCATTCCTCGCCGTCGGCGATTGCCCGCATGGTTCCACGGAGGACTTTGCCGGACCGCGTCTTTGGCAACCGTTGTACCACGAGCGCTTGCTTGAAAGCAGCCACCGGTCCGATCCGTTCACGAACCATGCCAACCACCTCCGCACAAATCTCACCAACGGGACGATCACAACCTGCGTTCAAGACGAGAAAGCCCAGTGGTGCCTGTCCCTTGAGGTCATCTGCAATACCCGTCACCGCACATTCCGCAACATCAGGATGATCTGCCAGCACTTCCTCCATCGCGCCGGTAGAGAGACGATGTCCTGCAACGTTGATAATGTCGTCAGTGCGTGCCATTACGTAGACATAACCGTCGGCGTCAATGATGCCGGCGTCTGAGGTGTTGTAGTACCCAGGAAACCTGCTGAGATAGGAATCAAAATGGCGTTGGCGTGCATTCCATAATGTTGGAAATGTTCCAGGCGGCAGAGGAAGCTTTACGGCAAGAGTGCCGATCTCGCCAGAGGGGACAGGTTCGCCCGCCTCATCCAACACCAAAAGGTCCCAACCGGGTACCGGCATTGAGGATGAACCCTCCTTGATCGGCAGTAACTCTATGCCGGCGCAGTTGGCCGCAATCGGCCATCCGGTCTCGGTCTGCCACCAGTGATCAATCACCGGGACATTGAGTTTGTCTTCGGCCCAGTGCAGGGTGTCCGGATCAGTTCGCTCGCCCGCAAGAAACAGGTACCGAAGTGATGAAATGTCATAGCGACCGATGTAGTCTCCGACAGGATCTTCTTTTTTGATCGCCCGAAACGCCGTCGGTGCAGTGAAGAGCACGCTTACCCGGTGCTCACTGATTACCCGCCAGAATGCACCCGGGTCTGGGGTGCCCACAGGCTTACCTTCATAGAGTACCGTCGCGTTACCGGCCAGCAGCGGGGCATACACAATATAGGAATGACCAACGACCCAACCGACATCCGAGGCGGCCCAGAAGGTTTCATCCGGATCGACGTCGTAGATATTTTTCATCGTCCACTTGAGCGCAACCGCATGCCCGCCATTATCTCGGATAACGCCTTTAGGCTGCCCGGTCGTTCCAGAGGTATAGAGGATGTACAGCGGATCGGTGGCCTGCACGGGCACGCATTCATGTGGAACCGCCTCGGCAGCTTCCTTACTCCAGTCAAAGTCCCGACCGGCGGTCATCGGCGCCTCTGCCTGTGGACGCTGAAGAACAATGCAGAAATCAGGTTTATGATCAGCCAGCCCGATCGCCTCATCCAACAGCGGTTTGTATTCAACGACACGTCCTGGTTCGATACCGCAGGAAGCGCTGACAATCGCTTTAGGGGTCGCGTCGTCAAGCCGCACCGCGAGCTCATTCGCAGCAAAGCCGCCAAAAACTACTGAATGCACTGCGCCCAACCGGGCGCACGCGAGCATCGCGATCACCGCCTCGGGAACCATGGGCATATACACAATCACCCGGTCTCCTTTGCCGACACCCCGGGCGGCCAGTACTCCGGCGAAACGCGCGACCACATCCCGCAGTTCAACATAAGAGAAGGTCTGATGCGACTGCGTCACTGCTGAGTCATAAATCAGCGCAGTGCGGTCACCGTTGCCTTCGTCGACATGCAAATCAAGGGCGTTATAGCAGGTATTTAACTCACCGCCGGTGAACCAACGATAATACGGAGCATCCGAATCATCCAGCACTTTGTCCCACGGACGGGTCCAATGAAGGTCCTTCGCGGCCTCGGACCAGAAGCGTTCGGCATCTTCAAGTGATGCCTCCAAAACCGTCGAATAGGAAGTTTTTAATTTTGTGCTCATAGTTGTTTCCTGAATCTGGCTACCGATCCTCTTAGTGGAAGATAAAACATCCAATATCAGAAATCTTCCCGACCACGGAACCCGCCGCCTGTCTGATACACTCCTTTTGTCAACGTCGTATCAGATGCTATACCGCCTACCCGCGTCGACACCTTTTCCGACTCGGCCGTAATTGTAACTGTTTGTAATTGCTTCCCCAAAGGAGTCTCCATGAGCTACGAATTTATCCTTGCAGAAACCCGCGACACAGTCGGGCTGATCACATTGAACCGACCTGACGCATTGAACGCGCTCTCCGATCACCTGATGGATGAGATAGGTCAGGCACTCGAGGGGTTTGAACGGGACGACACCATCGGGGCAATAATCCTCACCGGCAGTGAAAAGGCCTTCGCCGCAGGCGCCGATATCAAAGGCATGAAGGACCGCTCTTATATGGACGTTTACCTCGGTAACTTTATTGGACGCAACTGGGAACAAGTCACGCGGTGCCGTAAACCGGTGATCGCGGCGGTCGCCGGCTACGCGCTGGGTGGCGGATGCGAACTCGCAATGATGTGTGACTTCATCCTGGCTGCCGATAACGCTCGCTTCGGCCAGCCTGAGATCAAGCTCGGCATCATCCCTGGTGCGGGCGGGACACAGCGCCTGACCCGCTTTGTGGGCAAATCCAAGGCGATGGAGATGTGCCTGACCGGACGCATGATGGACGCCGATGAAGCCGAGCGCAGCGGACTGGTTAGTCGAGTGGTTCCCGTGGCCGACCTTCTTAATGAGGCGCTAAAAACCGCTACCGCGATTGCGTCCATGTCACGGCCATCGGTCTTCATGGCAAAAACGGCTGTCAATAAAGCCTACGAGACTACCCTTACTGAAGGGGTTGCGGCTGAACGGCTCATGTTCCAGTCGCTTTTCGCAACAGAGGACCAAAAAGAAGGCATGGCAGCGTTCGCTGAAAAACGTCCTGCTGATTTCAAGAACCGCTAGGCCGCCAAAGTGCAGGTTAACGGCAATCACTTTCGATCCATATGGCTGGCTGACGCGAAGCCAGAGGTTCTCGTGATCGACCAGACCCTGCTGCCTTTCGCTTTTGAGATCCGGACACTGGATACCGTTAGCGAGATCGCACTCGCTATCCGTAACATGGTTGTCCGCGGTGCACCGCTGATTGGCGCCACCGCCGCCTGCGGGCTTTATCTTGCCGCAGCGACAGACTCGAGTGAGGCAAATCTGCACGACGCCTATCAGGAACTGCTGTCCTCGCGACCAACGGCGGTAAACCTGCGTTGGGCGCTGGATCGGATGCTTCCGCCGCTTCTTGCTGAACCCAAGTCCACCCGAGCAAAGTTCGCCCGGACACTCGCGCAGCAGATCTGCGACGAAGACGTCGCCACCAACAGCGCAATCGGGGATCATGGCCTCAGTCTGATCTCTAAAGCCGCAAGCTCCTCCCCGAATCGCCCGGTAAATATCCTGACACACTGTAATGCCGGCTGGCTGGCAACCGTCGACTGGGGCACGGCGTTAGCGCCGATTTTCAAAGCACACGATGCGGGGATTCCAGTTCACGTATGGGTCGACGAAACCCGGCCCCGCAATCAGGGCGCCTCTTTGACCGCGTGGGAACTTGGAGCACATGGCGTCGGGCATACGGTGATCGCCGATAATGCCGGCGGCCATCTGATGCAGCAGGGTGAAATCGACCTCTGTATTGTCGGCTCAGATCGAACGACGCGTACTGGGGACGTCTGCAACAAGATCGGCACGTACCTAAAAGCGCTCGCAGCACATGACAACGGCATCCCCTTTTATGCTGCACTGCCCTCCTCCACCATCGACTGGACGATCCGCGACGGCATTCGTGAGATCCCGATCGAGGAAAGATCAGCAGAAGAAGTCAGTCACATTAGCGGGTACGATAACGAGGCCGGCAAGTTAGCCCGTGTTCGCATCATTCCCAAGTCCAGTTCGGCCGCCAATCCGGCCTTTGATGTCACGCCCCGTAAATATGTTGGCGGCATCATTACCGAACGAGGTATCGCGGAGGCGTCCGAGAAAGGCCTTGTTGCGCTCTTTCCACGGGAAGCTGAGAGCCGAACGGTATAAACTATCTGGCAGCTCTTTCAAACCAGTTTTGATTTACATCCTTTGAATCCTGAAATTTTTGTGCGGTACGCTCTCCGTAAACACTTGATTGTGGGGGCCCTGCTCGGGCTTTTGGTGGCCCTTTCGAGCGCGGGGATCAGTCCAGCAATATCGTCGGTTTCGACGCTCACCGCCGAAGCCCATCACAATCGCACGCTTAAACTCATTAACTACTTTGTTGAGCGATATCACTACCGAAAGACGAAGCTCGACGACCTATTGTCATCACAAATCCTGGACCGTTATCTGGATGCGCTTGATGTCAATCGCAGTTATTTTCTGGCAGACGATATTGAATTCTTCGAGTCCTATCGCTATGAGCTTGACGACTATCTCAGTGCCCAGGACAGTGGGCCACTATTTGGGATTTTCAACGTTTATCGCTCCCGCGTGCTTAACCGAATAGATTACGCGCTGGATCTGCTGGAGACGCCATTCGACTTCTCAGTTGACGAGGTTTATCCCTTCGACCGAACCCAGGCGCCTTGGGCCGTCGATTCCGCCGACCTCGATGACTTGTGGCGGCGGCGGGTAAAAAACGACTACCTCGTCTTAAAGCTCGAAGGCAAGACCCATTCGGAAATTTCCAAGACGCTTAAGGATCGTTATCAGCAACAGAAACGGCGCATTTCTCAATTATCCAGTCAGGATGTGTTCCAAATCATGGTCAACGCGTATATGTCGGCCATCGAGCCCCATACCGGGTATTTCTCGCCTCGTGCGACCGAAAACTTCAAGATCCGGATGAGCCTGTCGCTTGAGGGGATCGGCGCTGTGTTGCAGGCACAAAATGAATTTACGGTGGTCCAACGAGTCGTTCCAGGTGGCCCCGCTGAACTTGAGGGCAGCCTTCGCGCCGGTGACCGGATTGTGGGCGTAGGTCAAGGAGATACCGAGTCAGTTGTCGATGTCATCGGCTGGCGGCTGGATGACGTGGTCGATCTAATTCGAGGACCAAAGGGATCGATTGTTCGGCTGCAGATTCGACCTGATCCCAAGACTGGCAACAGCGAGTCACGAATTCTGGCATTGACCCGAGACGAGATAAAACTTGAGGAGCAGGCAGCTCAGAGCACTCTGCTGGCAGTGCGGGACACTGAACAGGTTCGCCGAATCGGGGTGATCGACATTCCGACTTTCTATGTCGACTTCGACGCCCGGTCGCGCGGCGATGCAGACTATCGCAGTACCACTCGGGATGTACGCCGTCTCATCACGGAACTTGAGAACGAAGGTATAGATGGACTGATCATTGACCTTCGCGGAAATGGGGGCGGCGCCCTTGCAGAAGCAACGGCTCTGACTGGGCTATTCATCGATTCGGGACCCGTTGTGCAAGTACGTGATGCTCGCGGACGGACTCAGGTTAACCGCGATCCTAGTGATGGTCTTGCCTACGCCGGCCCCCTTGCGGTCATCGTTGATCGTGACAGCGCCTCAGCTTCCGAAATATTTTCCGGCGCGATTCAGGATTACCACCGCGGTATCATCGTCGGCGAACCTACCTACGGAAAGGGGACCGTACAAAACCTGATTGATCTTGACCGATACTCTCAAGATCCAGAGCAGTCGCTTGGCCAATTAAAACTGACCATCGCCCAGTTCTTCCGAATCACCGGGGCCAGTACACAACATCGGGGTGTCGTACCCGACATTGCACTTCCCAGCCGGGGTCCGGACCTACCCTATGGCGAGAAGGCGCTGGAGAATGCGTTGCCCTTCGCCGAGATTGACGCGGCAACCTTTTCACAAGTCTCCAATGACCATCCGGCGTATGACCTCGACCAACTTCGTAAAATACACAACGCTCGTGTCCTGAGTGATCCGGATTTTTCCTATCTTGCTGACCTTCGGGAAATCGACCTACCATTGACTCAAGTCACCGAAGTTTCGCTGCTGGAAAGTCAGCGGAAAAAAGACCGCGATCACAGGCAGGGTGAGCAGAAGCGTATCTTCGAATTACTCAAGCGAGCTTATGGATATGATGATTCCACAGAAACGCCGGGTGAGGATCTGCCCAAAGACGCGATCCTGCTAGAGTCGGCCCGCATTCTCGCCGACATGAGTCTCGACACCTTTGAAGGTCGTCTCGTCGTGCAAAAGATAGAGCCCGGGATCTCATCGCTCAACGATGCGCATTCCAATACCCCCTCCACTGACCAATAGTCACACTCTGAAGCGTTAAAGCTCAATGAAGTTTTCCTCATTTGGAAATTTCCTGACCTCCGGTTCGGGGATTCTGACGCTCATGGAGGATATAGACAGCGCTCTTACCGGTTCTGCCGAAATGCGGCTTCTTGGAGGAGGTAATCCCGCGCGCATTCCCAAAATGCAAAGAGTCTTTCGTAACGCTATGGATAAACTGCTCGCCGATGGCGAGGAGTTTGAACGCCTCGCCGGAAACTACGATGGGGCTAGAGGCAACGCTCGTTTCATCGATGGGCTTGCGACGCTGCTGCGGTCCCGGTGTGGGTGGGAGGTCGGACCTCAGAACATTGCCATCACTAACGGCAGTCAAAGTTCGTTTTACGTGCTATTCCATCTGTTTGCCGGCGAATTCAACCAGGGCAAGAAACGAAAGATTCTTTTACCCCTCGCGCCGGAGTACATCGGTTATGCAGACGTGGGGATGGGCGCAGATCTTTTTCATACCTACCGGCCTACCATCGAGTTGAGAGGGGATCGTGAGTTCAAGTACCACGTGGACTTTGCCCACTTGGACGTTTCGGATGAGATCGGCGCGATTGCCGTCTCGCGCCCCACCAACCCTACTGGCAACGTCTTGACCGACACCGAGATTGCCGGTCTCAGAGAACTAGCGATCCGACATGGGATTCCATTTATCCTCGATTCCGCTTACGGTGGGCCGTTCCCAAACATTGTCTTTCCGGAAACGAAAAACCTCTGGGATAGCAACACTATCCTGTGCCTCAGTCTCTCAAAACTCGGGTTACCCGGCCTGCGGACCGGCATCATTGTGGCACACGAAAAAGTAATCCGTGCAGTTACCGCAGCTAACGCGATTGTGTCACTCGCGCCAGGCAGCACCGGGCCGGGACTGGCTTGCGCCATGGTCGAAGACGGCAGTATTTTGGACCTGTCGGACCAGGTTATAAGACCCTACTATCAGGAAAAGGTGAAGCAAGCGGTTGCCTGGGTGACGGAGACCATGGGAAACCTGCCCTGCCGTATCCACACGCCTGAAGGTGCCATTTTCCTCTGGCTATGGTTCGAGGGTCTGCCAATCACCAGTGAGACCCTATATCAACGCTTGAAGCAAAGAGGCGTATTCGTGATTGCCGGAGAACACTTCTTTCCAGGCATGCAGGACCCCTGGACACACCGTCACGAGTGCATCCGGATTTCCTACGCCCAGGATGCCGAGTCAGTGCAGGCGGGCATCGCGATCATCGGCGAAGAGGTTGCCCGAGCGTACGACGAGGGCACCTCCAAAGCTGATTGATTCTGAGAACTCAATCCGACTCCTAAAGTGCTCTGTAGGTCTTCCAGATGAGTTGAAACACAGGGGAAAGCGATTGCGCACCCGAACTGACCCAGCGGTCGACTTCAGCGGGATCAAACCAGTCACCTCCAGACATCTCTTCAAGGTTGGGGGCTAGGGTTTTTCCAGTTTCCACCCGATAGACCCAGGCAAACTCCATACCAGTATCCACAGATGCGTCGAGCTTAAAAAGTCGGGGTGGCACCTGATCGAGCGTCAGCCCGACCTCTTCTTCAACTTCGCGCACGCAGCATTCGTCGTAACTCTCTCCGGCGTCCACATGTCCTGCCACCGAAGAATCCCACATCCCGGGATTCTCTACTTTATGCTTCCCACGCTCTTGAAGAAATATTGCTCCCTTTGGGTTGAACACCAGCACGTGCACAGCACGATGGCGTAAACCTTGAAGATGGATTTCGTCCCGCCTCTTCTCTCCGATGACCGAGTCCGTCGAATCCACCACAGACAGGATTTCGGCATCCTCAACCGGGCGACTCAAGGCGTCGCCACCGATTCACGAGAGATTTCACGCTGTGGCTGACCCGTGCGCTGCGCCTGCTGCCAGGACGGATCGATCCACACTGGGGCGTCCATTGGCGTCAATAGCGTTTTTTCGGTAATCAGGTCCGCGGCACGCTCAGCGGCCATGATCGTCGGCGCGTTGAGATTTCCGTTGGTGATCGTCGGAAAAATCGAAGAATCCACCACCCGCAGCCGCTCCATCCCGCGCACCCGGCAATTCTCGTCCAATACTGCATCGGGATCATCGTCAGCGCCCATCTTACAGGTGCACGAAGGATGATACGCACTTTCGACATTTTGCCTGACCCAGGCATCAATGTCCGCAATCGCACGCACGCCCTCTCCGGGGGCGATCTCCTGGCCACGAAACCGGTCCATTGCAGACTGCCCCAAAATCTCCCGGGTCAATTCGATACAGGCGCGCCAATCGGCAATATCTTTCTCAGCAGTGAGGTAGTTAAACAGGACCTTTGGGGGCTGACGGGGATCGTCAGAGCAAATAAATACCGATCCCCGACTCGCTGGTTTATTCGGGCCGACATGAACCTGGAACCCATGTCCATCGAATGCTGCCCGCCCGTCGTAGCGCATGGCGCCGGGCAGGAAGTGGTATTGAATATCAGGTGATTTGACCCCTGCAGACGACCGGATGAAGGCGCAGGATTCAAAATGGTTAGTCGCACCGAGCCCGGACTTGAACATCAGCCACTGCAGTCCGATCATCCCTTTACTGAGCAGGCCAAGTCGGGAGTTCAAAGAAATCGGTTCCAGGCACCGATACTGAAAGTAGACCTCAAGATGATCCTGCAGGTTCTGCCCCACACCTTCCAGCGGGTGCACGACAGAGACTCCGGCACCCTCAAGACTCGTCGGAGAGCCTATCCCCGAGCGCTGAAGCAAGGCCGGAGAGCCAATGGATCCTGCCGAAAGAATCACCTCCGCCCGAGCGAGGAGCTCAAACATATTGCCATCTTTTTCGTAGGCGACCCCAGTAGCACGGTTACCCTGAAGCAGCACCTTCGCTACCAGGGTCCCAGTGATCACTCTAAGATTCTTTCGACTGCGTACGGGCTTTAAATAGGCGAAACTGGTTGACGCACGACGTCCGTTATCAACCGTCATATGCATTTGGCCAAACCCCTCCTGCTGATAGCCATTGTAGTCCTCGGTGGCCGGGTAGCCGGCCTCTACGCCGGCATCAATAAACGCCCGGTACAAAGGATTGAGTTTCATGTCATTGCCAGCACAAACGCCGAGGGGCCCGCTTCCGCCTCGATACTGATCCGCGCCGCGATACCAGGTCTCAGCGCGCTGGTAATAAGGAAGGCATGAAGCATAATTCCATCCCGCCGCGCCGCTCGACTCCCACTGATTTATATCTTCCGGGTGGCCCCGGACATACACCATGCCGTTGATCGAGGATGAGCCACCGAGGCCGAGTCCACGTGGACAGTCCAGCACTCGACCATCAAGGCCGGGCTCTGCTTCACTTTGAAATCCCCAGTTAAACCGGCGGGTATTCATGGGCATGGAGAGCGCTGTCGGCATCTCGACGATGATGCTGCGGTCATTGCCTCCCGCCTCAAGTAGCACCACGTTGACGCTTGGATCTTCGCTGAGGCGTGCTGCCAGAACGCATCCGGCTGAGCCGGCGCCCACAATCAGGTAATCACAATCACGCATACGACCCGATTATTTCACGTTTTGATAAAACCCGGATCCTACCTGGCGCTTCTTTCAACTCTTACGCCAATCACATCAAACTCAGCGATTGCGCTACATTCCCTAATTATGAATAAAAGCCATATACAAATTGCCGATATTGAAGTTGCTGCTCGTTGCGTGGTTTTTGATAAAGACGGAACGTTGATCGATTTTCACGCTGTTTGGGGGCCGAGACTCGTTCGAGGTGCTACGGAACTTTCGGTCGCAGCAGGCCTTGGAGATGCGTTTCTGGCACATCTCTATCGGACTGCTGGCTACGACGCCCAAAATAGCAAAACTTCAGGTCAAGGGCCTCTTGCTACGGCGCCTTTGCATCAATTTATTGTGATCATTGCCACCGTCCTTTTTCAGCACGGGATTATCTGGGACAAAGCACTTGAGTTAAGCAACCAATATATGGGGGCCGCAATGACAGCAACCCCCGCTACGCAGGAAATCGCCCCTCGGGGGGCAGTTGCTGAGTCTTTAGAGCGACTGGTGGAGGCAGGCATCCTGGCTGTGATTGCCACAACAGATAATCGGCACGCTACGAACATCATGCTTAACGCTTTAGAGGTGGAGCTTTTCTTTACTGATATCAGGTGCGGTGACGACGAGGGTCCAGTCAAGCCAGATGTTTCAGTCCTAACCGAGATCGCGCATTCGCTACGGCTGAAAGTGGGTGACCTCATCATGGTCGGCGACACAGTCAGCGATCTCGCCATGGCGCGCAAAGCCGGCGTAGCACTATCTGTTGGTATTACCGGAGGTGCAGGCAGCGCCGAGGAGTTGGCACCCCACGCCGATGTCCTTATTGAAGATATAGGTGAGATACGCCCCGCCGGGCCGCGTTAAGCGCAAATCCTTCAACTTGGGTTGCGCAAAAACTGTTCCTGCGAGGCCGATTCCACCGTGCCTGGGCGGGCAGTCCGAACCTGTTTAATCGCGCTGTCGGCGCTCTGGCCCGCCAGCATCAGCAAACCCGCGGCCACCGTCCCCGTCCGCCCCAGACCTGCAGCACAGTGCAGCAGAATACGCTCCCCTCGGGTAATCGCTGAGAACCACTCGGCCAAAGGCGAATCCTGTTGCCTCGCATCAAATGGGGCTGCGAGATCCCTGACGGGATAGTGCAGCCACTGAAATCGTTTTTTGAATTCCTCAGGTAACCTTGAAACACCCAGGAATTCAAACTCATGAAGTTCGAGCAGAGAGATCACCAGATTCGGCTGCCAGCTGCTGACCATCGCGAGGTCCTCGTCGAGATCTCTCTGACGATGTGCACCATCATGATGCTGTTCGATTCTTCCCGGGCAGCAGCACATGCCGACGGAACCGCCGTGATCCCCAATCGCGACCGTGTTGATTTCGAGCGGGACACCGGGAGTTTGCATTAGAGCGTCTTTTTACCAGGATCCCGTGTTCGGCAGGGAAAGCCAAGGCTCGGCAGGCGCAAGGGCTTCCCCCTTTTGCAGTAGTTCAATAGAAATGCCGTCGGGTGATCGAACAAAAGCCATTCGCCCGTCACGAGGCGGGCGGTTTATCGTCACGCCCTTGTCCATCAGGTGCTCACACAGTGCATAGATATTTTCCACCTGATACGCGAGATGCCCAAAGTTGCGGCCTGCGCCGTATTCCTCAGGATCCCAGTTGTACGTCAACTCGACCTGGGCTGAGTCATCGCCGGGAGCGGCTAGAAAGACATTAGTGAAACGCCCCTTGGGTTCATCATAACGACGCAATTCAACGAGGCCGAGTTTTGTGCAATAAAAATCCAGGGATCTATCAAGATCGCTGACCCGCACCATGGTGTGAAGATATTTCATACGTTTTTCTCTAGTTGGCGACAGCAACCCGCCACGCCTGCGTACGAGACTCAATGCCCCGGCTCAAAAAATAGTGCAGCACTTTAACGCCGGCAGCCGTATAGAAGATCATCATCCCCATTGCCGCTGCCGGCGCGATATCGCCTGCATCATCCATATTGAGGACCGCGACAGAAGCCAGCGTCGTATGCGGTGAGTACAAAAATACCACCGCGGACACCGTTGTCATTACTGGTTATTTTTACAGAATGATTACACAAGCGGTAACATCTTAGTTGGTTTAAGCAAAAGAGACAACAAACCGCGCGCCGTTGCCAAGTATAGAAGTAGAGAACCGTAAGACTAGCAGTTAAGACTTATTTGCTGCGTCTCAAGGTGTCGATCGAGGGCAAGTTCAATCAACCGGTCGATCAGTGCAGAATATTCAAC
>NHDO01000005.1 GCA_002171735.1 Proteobacteria bacterium TMED61
CTCCCATTCCAACTTTTTGTCCTTGACCAATAAAAACTTCAATTCCATCAGCAAGTTGTGCGTGATGAGGATTAAATCCATATCTTGATTGAATACATTGGTAATACCATTTTTCTGAATATCTTCTTTCGTCAGGTATCATTCCTCCTTCACCTGAACATGTTGCACTGCCAGCCATAGTCGCTCCTCTTGCTAAAGCTGTTTTTGCCTCATATGAAAGTGCCCCAAAACTCATTCCAGTAATATATACAGGGATATCTAACTCTATAGGGTTTTCACAACGTGGACCAATTATAGTTTTAGTTTCACATTTTTCTCTATAACCCTCAATTACAAATCTTGTTAATGTTCCTGGTAAAAAAACCAAGTCATCAAAAGTAGGAATTTTTTTCATTAATGCCATTCCACGCATTCTATATCTTCCTAGCTGAGCTTTAATATGAATGTCATTAATCACATCAGGAGTAAAAATTGCATTTTGACCCAATAAACTTTTACTTTGGTCTACACTTTTTGTTTTACCGTTTGTTTTACCATTTGTTTTTTTCTTTTTTTTAGCCATTAAATTGCTCCTTTTTTTTCTGTAGGTTCTAAATTGTCATAATTCCAAAGTTTTTTACCTGCAACAATTTTTTTAATCTTTGATAAATCAAAATTTTCGCCAATCTCAGCAACTTTTAGTTTTCTTTTTAACCAATCTTTGTCATTTGGAGTTAGGTCAGACTCAACAGCATCGCTACCAAAAGAGCCAATTTTTCCTCCAATAAATATTGTTCCGTCATACATTGAGTCTCCTAAATTTATCCCGACATCTCCTAAGATAATTATCCTTCCTCTTTGCATCATAAAACCTGTAAAAGCACCTGCGTCACCACCAACAATGATTGTTCCACCTTTCATATCGATACCAGTTCTTGCGCCAACACTTCCTTTGCAAATTAAATCACCACCTCTTATAGCTGCTCCAAAACAAGATCCAGCATTTTTTTCTATAACAACTTTGCCGGCCATCAGGTTTTCAGCACAAGACCACCCAACTCTTCCATTAATTCTTACTGTAGGTCCATCACAAGAACCAATTCCAAAATACCCCAAACTTCCTTCAAAAATTAAATTTAATTTATTTAAAATTCCAACCCCTAAACTATGCTTACCTTGAGGGTTTTTAATTACAATTGTTCCATAACCTTGACTCATTAAATTATCAATTTCTTTATTAGCTTCTCCCGCAGACATATCTTTAACGTCAAGATCTGTTCTTTTGTTGAAATCAACATCATAGGTTCCAAAATAGTAAAAATTTTCTGCTTCATCAGGGTTAAAAAATTTTTGCTGTGTTCTACCTGTTAAAACTTCAGTATGCATTCCCATCGATTGGGCTTTTGATTTTTTTTCTAAATTTTTTAAATTTGCCATACTTTTACTTCTCCATCAAAAGGATCATATGTATCTATTTCTTGTGGAAGAATTGCTCTAATTGCAATTTCTTCAGATCCCATAGCTACTAAATTATCTGATTCATAAAGAACTAATGGCTTCGCTGCCATAGTATCTTTTGCCATACCCAGTGAATCTTTTGTCGCAACAAAATAAGTAAATACACCATCTAGACCAGTTAAAGAATCTTTCATACCTTCTTCCAGAGATGCTCCATTTCTCATTTTTTCTGCAATATATACTGCAATAAGCTCAGAGTCACATTCTGACATAAATCTCATACCTTTATTTTCTAATGCTCTTCTGTTGTTCCAATAATTTGTTAACTGGCCATTATGAACTACAGCAACGTCACTAAATGGATAGCCCCAAAAAGGGTGAGCTGATTTAATATCAACACCAGATTCAGTTGCCATTCTTGCATGACCAATTCCATGTGTGCCAGTAATTTTATTTAAATTATATCTTTCTGAAACTTCTTTAGCATCTCCTAAGTCCTTTATAAGTTCTAAAGATTTACCAATTGATAAAATTTCAACCCCAGGAACGCTTTCAATTTTTTTAGAAAATTCCATTAAATCTTTGTTATAATTCATTTCATATCTTAATGAATAAGGTGTAATTCTTTCTTCTTTAATAATTGATGCTCCCAAATCTGCAAGATACTTATCTACAAGTTTTTTTCTTTCGTCATACACCGAGGAATCTTCATTAAAGGCATTACTACCTTCACCTACGTTTTCACCAACCTTAAATCTCATGATAAAATTTTTACCATCTGTATCACCATATAGAGCAAAACCAGTTGAGTCCGGCCCTCTATGTTTTAAAGCTTGGAGCATTCCTTGAAGTTCTGACCCTATACCTACTGACTTTCCTTTATGTATTACCCCTGCAATTCCACACATATTTTACCTTTTCTAATATTATAATTTTAATTCTAAGGAAGACAATCTAGATAAGTGTCTAGATCCCATTGAGTTGTTGCACCTAAGAATTTTTCCCACTCATCATTTTTATACCAATGAAAAACTTTATACATTTCATCTGGCATAGCTGATTGAATAACCTTGTCTTCAGCTAAACGATCTAAAGCTTGACCAAGACTTAAAGGCAATTTTTTAACCTCTTTTCCAGCTGCTTGAGCCTCGTACATACTTCTTGATTCAGGTTTTCCTGGATCAATATTGTTAGTTATTCCATCATCAAAACATTTTAATAATCCTGAACCCATTAAATAAGGGTTATGCATTGAGTCAACTGAACGATATTCAAATCTTCCTGGAGCAGATACTCTTAATCCACATGTTCTGTTTTGATATCCCCAGTCTGCATAAACTGGTGCCCAAAATCCAGTGTCCCATAATCTTCTATAGGAGTTTACTGTAGAAGATCCTATTGCAGTTAAAGCACCCAAATGTTTCATAACTCCACCTATAGCCTTTAAACCAATTTTACCTGGTAGCTGGATATCTTTAGTGTCAGGCATAAACGTATTAGTTCCACCTTCAACATAAGTGAATACTTCATCCATACCTGGTAAAGATTTATGTCCTAGTTTATTAATTTTATCTTTTCCACCTGTCCATAAAGACATATTTGTATGACAACCACTTGCTGAGACTCCCATAAATGGTTTTGTCATAAAACAAGCTATTAGATTAAATTCTCTTGCAACTTGAGCACAAATTTGTCTGTAAGTAGAAAGTCTATCTGCGTTTCTTAAAACATCGTCATAAGTCCAGTTCAATTCTAATTGTCCTGGAGCATCTTCATGATCACCTTGAATCATATCAAAACCCATTGCTCTAGCGTACTCCATAACTTTCATGAATACTGGTCTTAAAGATTCAAATTGATCAATGTGATAACAGTAAGGCTTAGAAAAACCTTTTCCAGTTGGTGTTCCATCTTCATTCTTGGTTAACCACATCATTTCTGGTTCTGTTCCAACTCTTAACTGATAACCGTGTTTTTTTTTAAATTCTTGCGCATGTATTCTTAAATTTCCTCTACAATCTGATGTTAAGTGAGCTCCTGGATTTTCTCTTTCTTCTCTGTTTCTAAAACAAGTAACAAATACTCTTGCGACTTTTTTATCCCAAGGTAGTTGAACAAAAGTTTCAGGATCAGGAATACCAACTAACTCTTTAGCTTCTGGCCCGTACCCAATATAATTACTATGACGATCAACAAACAAGTTTGCAGTTGCTCCGTAAACTAATTGAAATCCTTTTTCACAAGTTCTTTCCCAATGATCAGCTGGGATACCTTTACCAACAACTCTTCCAGTTACAGATATAAATTGGAAAAATATATAAGTAATTCCAAGTTCATTAATTTTTGCTCTTACTTGTTTAACTAATTTATCTCTACCTGGTTGATTAACGTGTTTTTCTAAATCAGTCATTTAAACATGTCCTTTGATAGTTTTATTTGAAATTAAAGGTAACTGAAAATTTAATTAGTGTCTAGTTAGGAAGTTTAACTCCAAGGGAAAGGACTATTAGAAGTAGGGTGAAGTTTACCTTTCTCGTAACGGTTGAATCTAAATGGTTTTAACAAATCACTTTCTGTTCCAAGAATTTCTTTTGCAACAAGTTCTCCAACTCCAATCATTTTATAACCATGGTTAGCATCCGCTATCATATAAACATTTTCTAAAAATCTATCAAAGATTGGAAAAGAATCTGGTGTCATACATCCAAGACCTCCAGATGGTCCTTTTCTATATAAACCCGACTTACCTTCAAATCTTTTTTGACAATGAGCTAAAGCCGAACACCACATTTCATTAAATGCTTCTGTTGTTTGAAACTCAGGAGATTCAATTCCATATGGATCTACATTTACTTTATCAAAATGTTTATCAACTATATAAGGAGATGTCCCACCTTGAACGCCAAGACCTTCAATATCTGGTTTGTAATAAATTCCCCAAATTTTATCTGTAATTAATTTTTTAGTTGTATCTGAATATAATGGAGCAGTTGAATCTACATGAATAACTGGAGGTTGGCCACCGTCATTCATTTTTAAAAAATCTTTATCTACTCCAATTACACCTTCTTGTAACATCCAGTATTTCCACATTTCAGTTTTATGAATTGTTCCGTCCTCACCCTTTATATTGGCAGTTTTTGGAAGTTCTAACATATTCCAAAAATCTCTAACCCATGGTCCGGCACCTACAACAACTTGCTCACACTCAATAGTTCCTTTGTCCGTCTCAACACCAGTAACAGCTTTACTATTACTTCCTCTTTTAAAGCCTGTAACTTTAACACCTTTAACTACGTTTACACCATTTGTAACAGATTTATTCTCAAGAGCTTTTATTGAATCTTTGTTAAAAGCATAACCACCTTTTTTTTCATGAAGTACGGATGTTATTTCTTGCGCTTGCCAATCATCGAACATACCTCTCATATATTTGGTGCAATCTTTTTCACCTTCTATAAATTCTGATTCATATCCTATAGCTTTTTGTTGTTCATAAATTGAAGCAACATCTTTGTGCATAACTTCTGGAGATATCTGTAAGTATCCAACAGCATTGTATTTCCAAGCTTTTGGATCACTTTCCCAAACTGAAACTGAATGAGCCATTAACTCTCTCATAGCTGGTTGAAAATAATTATTTCTTACAACTCCACACGCTATTCCACTCGCACCTGCTGCTGTATCTTTTTTTTCTATAACCACAATATCATTTGGATTTTTATAAGTTTCAGAAAGTTTCCAAGCCGTACTTAGTCCATGAATTCCACCACCTATGATTACTATTTTTGCTTTTTTGGGTAGTACGCTCATGCTCTTACTTTCTTTTTTTCTGGATCATAGAAAGGAAACTTAATAACTTTAGCCCCAATTCTTTTTTGATGTCCATCAAGTTTACCAATTTCAACATTTATACCTATATCCGAATATTTAACATCCATTCTACAAAGTGCAATATTTTTGTTTAATTTAGGTGATATCATTCCACTAGTAATAACGCCAACAGTCGCACGTCCAACGTGTACACTATCACCATGAACAGCCTGTTCTTTACCTATTAACTCTAAGCCTACTAATTTTTTTTGTGGTGAAGATTTTCTTTTTATTAAGGCTTCTTTACCAACAAAATCATCTTCTTTAGTTTTTAATGGAACTGAAAAACCTATACCAGCTTCAAAAGGATCAGTTTGATCATTAAACTCATAACCATAAAATATTAGTCCAGCTTCTATTCTAACCATATCTAGGCCTTCCAAACCCATAGGTGTTAAACCTAAATCTTTTCCGTGTTCAAAAACCTTTTTCCAAACTTTACTAGCATCATTTGGATGACACCAAATTTCGTAACCTAATTCACCAGTATACCCAGTTCTAGATACAATAATTGGTATTCCAACATGGTCATCAATTCTAGCAATACTAAATCTAAACCATTGAAGTTCATTTATTGTAGGTTGAGCAGGAGCAGTCCAAACAAATTTTTCTAAAATTTTTCTACTATTAGGACCTTGTACAGAAATGTTGTGTATTTGATCAGTAGAAGACTTTACCCAAGCCTTATAATTTTTTTTCTTTGCAAGTTCTCTTAACCATGTGCCACCATATTCCTGACCACCGATCCATCTAAAATTATCTTTAGCCAAACGGAAAATAGTTCCGTCATCTATCATTCCACCATTTTCATAACACATAGCAGAATAACTAACCTGACCTACAGCAATTTTTTTTATATTTCGTGTTAATGCATATTGCATTAAATTTTCTGAATCAGGACCAACTACTTCAAATTTTCTTAGAGGAGATAGATCAATTGCTATAGCCTTTTCTCTACAAGCGTTATATTCTTTTATAGTTCCTGAGTTTGTGTAATTATTTGCCAACCAATAACCATTATAATCAATAAAATTTCTGGTAAGTTTAGACGTATCTTTATGAAATCCAGTTTCTTTTGTCAGTTTAGGTTCCGAATCTTCTTTCATTCTAAATGCTATTGCTTTTGAATATTTTTGTTCCTTAGGATATGTTCTAACAAATATATCAGTTGGATTCCATCCATTTGCTGGGTCTACATCGCAAGGACAAGCAGAAGATGCACAAATTAAATCTTTTGTGGCTCTTAATAACACATAATCACCTGGTCTAGACCAAGGTTCATCAAAAGAAGCAACATTTAATTGATCAATACTTGTATTAAAAAAAAGATTAATAGCTATCCAACCTTTTCTTGGTTTAACTTCATATTTTATAAAAGCTTTACTAAAATTATCAGAACAATTTATATGACCAAAATAACCCATATCCTCATAGTACTTTGAAGTACAAGCATAATTAAAAGTATCATGTCTACCTACAGTATCTCTAACTACTTCGATCATGGGATCATGATAGGCATCATAAAATTTTGAAAACAAACCTGGTGTAGGGTAAGCAGAACCCATAAATGTACGAGTAGCTGTAGGGTCAATTATACTTTCAATTCCTTTATCTAGTTTTGCCTTATCAAAAGTTAAAAAATCTGAACACTGTCTTCCTGCTGTATCTATTATTTGAATATAATCTCCTTTTTTCACTTCATAAATTTCTACGGTACGTCTTTTAACTAATTTTTCAAATAACGGATCACCGAGAGGTTCTGGCAAAATAAATTGTTCTTCATTTTCTTCAAATTTAGATTTATTCAAAAAGATAGTAAGATCTGTAGGAGGATTTTGCTCATGTACATTCATAGCTTCTCCAGGTGCCGCAATTATTACTGTACACTTGTCTTTTGATTTTAAAATTACTTTTTCACCTTCGATACAGTCTTTATCAAATATTATTGATGATTTTGCTTTATCAAGATCAATGCCTTTACGCTTAAATAATTTAAAAATCTTTTCGTCTTGATAAATTGCTTTTTTTGAAAAATCAGCTTCTCCATTTTCTTTTAAATTTAAAATTGATAAATCACATTTGCCTTTAGAATTAAAAACTACTAACTCACAAATTTGCTTACCTTCATCATTAATAATTTCTATTTTATCTTCAGCTGAAATTTCTATAACAGATAATCCGCCACCTTGAACAAAGTATCTTTCAACCCCTGGTGGTAAAAATCTAAGACCAGGGTTTTTAATATCAAGACTGGTTAAATTATTGTCCATATATAAGAACAACTATATCAGTGTGACAAAAGTATGCAATTCACATTGACTCGTAAAAAATGAGGTCATAAACTTTAAATATAAATAAGACCAAGGTTAATTTACAGGAGGTAAATATGACAAAAAAACAACAACCGATGCTTATTGTCGGTATTTTAATAGTTATAGCAGCTATTATTTATTTTGTTACTCAAGGAGATAAAGGTACAAAAACTGCTGGAGATAGTAGTGCTCCAATAGTTATTCCTACACACAATTGGTCAAGCCAAATAGTTATGGCTCACGTAATTGGTGGAATTTTTGAAGCAAACGGTAACAATGTTAAATATGTTCCAGCTGACTCTCAGGCAGTATATGAATCAATTCGTATTGGTGATGTACATATATCGCATGAAGTTTGGGAATCTGCTTTTGGTAAATCATTTACTACAGCTATGGACAAAGGTGGTGTTCTAGATTGGGGAGATCATGAAGCAAGAACTCTTGAAGACATGGGGTATCCAAACTGGGTAGCTGAATTATGTCCAGGACTTCCAGATTGGAATGCATTAAAAAGTCCTGATTGTGCTAAAAACTTTGTAACACCTGACTCAGGTGGAAAAGGAAGAATGTTAGAAGGTCCTCAAAGTTGGCATGGAGATCTAATTCCTCAAAGAATAGAAGCTTTAGGTTTAGGAGATCTTTGGACAGTTAAATTTGCTGGAAGTGCTGATGCACTTTGGGCAGAATTAGAAGCAGCTAAAAAAGAGGGAAGAGGAACTATAATATTTAATTGGACACCAAACTTCACTGATGGTGCTGGTTTTACATTTATAGATTTTCCACCTTACACGGCGGGTTGCAGACCAGTAGACGGTGGTGATGGAAAATGTGGTTCACCAGATGGTTATTTGAAAAAGGCTGTAAATGCAGACTTTCCAAAAACTCATCCAAGTGCTGCGGCAATTTTCAAAAAGATGTCATTTACAACAAGTCAAATTGGTGCAATGGCAGCTTTAGTTGATACAGACAAAATGACTCATGAAGATGCTGCTAAAAAATGGTTAGCTGATAATGAGAAAGTTTGGAAAGCTTTTTAAATAAGTAAGGATAAAAGCCAACAAATTATAATCTCCCCCGACATATTATGTTGGGGGGGATTTTTTTTTAAATAAATTAGTGTAAAATGTAATAATGAAAAAATATATCATTTATATAGTTTTAAGTTTTTTAATTACAACCTCTGTATCAGCTAGAAAAACAGGTTGTGAAGGAAATTGTGAAAATGGTTTTGGTAAATGGACTTATACAGACAAAACAACTTATGAAGGGAATTGGGTTGATACCAAGAAACATGGTGAAGGAATTGAAACTTGGCCTAACGGATATATTTATGAAGGTGAATTTAAAAATAGTCAGTGGAGCGGCCAAGGAATTTTAACTTTTCCTGATGGATCAACTTATAAAGGAGAATGGAAAAATGGGTTCATGAATGGCAAAGGAACATTTACTTGGTCTGATGGAAAAGAGATAAAAGGCAACTGGATAAATGGAAAATTAAAAAAATAATTTAAAATGTTACAAGAAATCTATTTAAATAAATTAAAAGAACTACCAGAACATACCAAAAAGTTCGTAGGACTTGTAGCTATAGTAATTATAGTAATATTATCTTTTGCTATTTTAAATGCTTTTTTTGGTCAAGGCGACGAGTTGGTTGAAAAAATGAAAAAAGAAGAAGAAAGAATTGCACAAGAACAAAAATTAAGTGAACTGATTTCAACTCTTCCATCAGGTATTTTAGTACCTTTCCAAAGTAAAGGTAATCATAAATTGTCCAAAGAACAATATAAGGCAGTTTGCAATGCAACAAAAATTGTAAGTCAGCGTGCAGTTATGGGTGCCAATTTAATAAACTTTAAAGCACATAAAATATATACCATCAATGGTAATAAAATTGATGAAACATTTGTTAAATGGGACAAAGAAAACAATAAATGTTTTGCAGGTTTTGTTTTAAGTGGAAGTAATGTTGGTATAAACGAAACAATTACTGTAAGCGGAGAAGCTTTAAGTTTTTTTAACACAGGAATTGACACAAGAGTTTATTTTATTAAAAATTTTTAGGAGGTAAAAACAGCAAATAGTGTATATATTTATTTCTACTTTGTGAAACTTATTAAAAAATTATGACTGATGCGGTAATTAAATGTGAGTCTGTATATAAAATTTTTGGAGCAAACGCTAAAAAAATGCTCCAAGAAGCAAACGGGAATGTAGATGCAAAAACATTTCAGAAAAAAGGATGTATTGTAGGTGTAAACAATGCTTCGTTTGAAGTTTCAAAAGGAGAAATGTTGGTTGTAATGGGTTTGTCTGGCTCAGGTAAATCCACATTATTAAGATGCATTTCTAGATTAACAGATGCAACTGATGGAAAAATTTATATAGAAGGTCAAGATTTACTTTCATTAAAAAACAAAGAACTAATTGAACTTAGAAGAAATAAGATGGGAATGGTCTTTCAAAGTTTTGCTTTACTTCCACATAAAACAGTTTTGGAAAATATTGCCTTTCCACTTCAAATTAAAGGAATTGAAGTTGAAGATAGTATAAACAAAGCTGTAGACATGACTAAACTTGTTGGTCTTGAAGGAAGAGAAAACTATTTTCCAAGAGAGCTTTCTGGTGGACAACAACAAAGAGTAGGTATCGCTCGATCATTAGCTGTAGAACCAGATATTTGGTTTTTAGATGAACCTTTTTCTGCTTTAGACCCATTAATTAGAAAAGAAATGCAAGATGAATTTTTAAGACTTCAAGAAAAATTAAAAAAAACAATTATGTTTATTACTCATGATTTTGATGAAGCGTTAAAACTTGCAGATCGTATTGCAATTATGAAAGATGGAATAATTGAGCAATTAGATACTCCAGCTAAAATTGTACTAAATCCAGCAACAGAATATGTAAAAAAATTTACTGAAGAAGTTCCTAGGGAAAAAGTTTTAAAAATAGAAGATGTAATGGAAAAATCAAATAATGAAAATACAAGCAATTTAAAAGTTTTAAAGGATGAGATAATTGAAAATGTTGCAGAAAAAATTTTAACTCAAGAAAAATCAGTAACTGTAATCGATAAAAATAATAAAGTTGTTGGAACAGTTTATCCTTCAAAAATAATTCATACTGTTTTTGGAGGAAGAAAAAATAATAGTTAAATTATGGAATTATTAAAAAAATATCCAAAATTATTTCAATGGTTATTTTTGCTAATTATATTTTTTGGTTTATGCTTTGCAATTGATGTTCCTGAAACCTACAAATTTATAAGAGGCCAAGCTGAGTTCATTAAAGATCCAAATCAAAGTGCTTACACACTTTTTGGTGCTGAAGTAAGGTATTATGCTTTTGATGTTTTTTGGCGACTACCTCCTTTACTTGGATGGTTACCTATTTGGGTAAACGATTCTTTATTTTTCTTGTTGAATGAGTGGATGCCAATGGAATTTTGGGACTCAAGTGTTCAAGAATATAGAACTCGTCCTTTAGTTCTTCAAATAACAAGAAACTTGACTGCGTTTATGACATTTCTCATTGAATTAATTAGAGAAATTTTATTAGGTGGAGTTGAGACAGTAGTTGCATTTACAAGTTGGGATTTTGTGAGCGCATATTCTTGGGCAAAATTACCAGGCTTGCCTTGGACAATCGTTGCAGCAGGTGCAGCGATATTAGGTTATAAACTAAGTGGTAAGGGCCTAGCTATATTTGCTGGTTTAGTCATGATTTATATTTCTATATTTGGTCAATGGAAACCTTCAATGCAAACACTCTCTTTTATATTAGTAGCAGCACCACTTTCTTTTATTTTTGGTTTGACTTTAGGCATCATGGCTTACAAGAGTAAACGTGTTGAGAAAGCCTTATATCCAATACTTTTAGTTATGCAAACAATGCCTCAATACGCAGTACTTGTCCCTGCAATGGTTTTGTTTGGTATTGGTGATCATGCTGCAGTTATTATAACGATGGTTGTTGCTATTCCTCCAATGATCTTATTAACTTTATTAGGTCTTAGAGCAGTACCACCCGAAGTTATTGAAGCTGGTAAAATGAGCGGATGTAGCAATTGGCAACTTATGACTAACGTATTAATTCCAACCGCAAGAAGAGATATATTAATTGGAGTGAACCAGGTGATAATGGTTTGTTTTGCTATGGCGGTTATTGCGGCCTTTATAGGTGCAAAAGGATTAGGATGGAATTTATTAGTAGCCTTAAATCAACTAAATATTGGATTAGCATTAGAAGCTGGCTTATGTATTAGTTTGATTGCCATACTGTTAGATAAAATGTCTTTAGCTTGGGCAAATAAAAAAGAAGATTATTTTGGTAACCTGACATTTTTTCATCGTTATAAAAATTCGTTATTTTTTGCTGGTGCGGTATTAGTTGGAATGATACTTGCTTATGTCGGGTCTTTTTTCTTTAAAGAAGGTTTTAATTACTTATATGAAGTTCCACATAACAAAGGAATATCAACTGCAGATTTCTGGAATAAAGGTGTTGATTGGATTTGGGATACATTTTTTCAAACTTTAAAAATTTTTAATACATGGTTAATTACAGAAGTTCTTCAACCAATGAGAGCTTTATATCTAAGAATGCCAGCAGTTGCTACCTTGGTATTAGTCATTGGAGCTGGTTATATAATCGGTGGAATTCGTTCTGCTTTAATAGTAGGTGGATTAACATTATTCATAGCACTAAGCCCATGGTGGGATAGAGCATTAGTTACAACTTACATGGCAACTTTTGGAGTTATTATATCTTGTATAATTGGACTAACTGTTGGAACCATATGTCAACAAAATAAACATTCCACAAATTTTATGTTGGCAGTTTGTGATATTTTTCAAACTTTTCCATCTTTTGTATACTTGATTCCAGTAATGATGCTTTTTGGAGTAACTGACACGTCTGTATTAATTGCTGTAATTGTTTATGCAACTATACCTGCTACAAGATATACCATTGAAGGATTAAGAAGTGTTCCATCGGCATTACATGACGCCGCCACAATGTCAGGAGTAACGAAAATACAAAGATTATTAAAAATAGAATTTCCAATAGCATTTCCTCACATGATGCTTGGTTTAAATCAAACAATAGTTTTTGCGTTATTTATGGTAATAATTGGAGCATTTATTGGGACAGAAGATTTAGGGCAATATATTTTAAAAGCTTTATCTGATAAAGCTGGTGGAGGAAAAGGATTGATACTTGGTATTTGTGTAGCTTTCATAGGTTTAATATTTGATAATTTAATAAGAACTTGGGTAGAAAAAAGAAAAAAACATCTGGGTTTAAACTAGAAATGTCTATATCTAATTGGAATTACCCAACCACAGTTTGGTTTGGAGAGGGAAGGGTAAAGGATCTTCATATCGCTTGTAGAAACCTAGGAATTAAAAAACCACTTTTTGTAACTGATAAAGATTTAGCAAAAACCCATTTAGTAAAAAAAATAATTAGCGATAGTAGTTTAAAAAATTTTTCAATAAACATTTTTTCAAATATAAAAGGAAATCCAGTAGGTTCTAACGTTGATGAAGGTGTGAAAGTTTTTAAAAAAGGAAATCACGATGGAGTTATTGCCTTTGGTGGTGGAAGTGGTCTAGACGTTGGAAAGGCTATTGCTTTTATGTCATGTCAGAATAGACCAATTTGGGATTTTGAAGATGTTGGTGATAATTGGACTAGAGCAAATAGTGATAAAATTGCTCCTATTATTGCTATACCTACTACAGCAGGAACAGGTTCAGAAACTGGTAGAGCTTCTTTAATTACAAATGAAGAGACACAAACAAAAAAAATTATTTTTCATCCAAAGTTTATGCCTTCAATTGTTATTTTAGACCCAAATTTAACAATTGATTTACCATCAAATTTAACTGCTGCTACGGGGATGGATGCTTTAGCTCATAATCTTGAAGCTTACTGTGCTTCAGGGTTTCACCCTATGGCTGATGGAATAGCTTTAGAAGGAATGAGGTTGATAAAAGAATGGTTGCTAACAGCAGTAAATGACGGAACAAATTTAAAAGCAAGATCTGCTATGTTAGTTGCTGCAACGATGGGATCTACAGCTTTTCAAAAAGGTTTAGGAGCCATTCATTCTTTAAGCCATCCTGTTAATTCAGTTTACAATGTTCATCATGGCTTATCTAATGCAATTTTTATGCCTTATGTAATCACATTTAATAAAAATGAAATAGAAAAAAAAATAGTTAAGTTAAGCGAATATTTAGAATTAAAGGAAAAAAATTTTAATGGTTTCTTAAATTGGATATTAAAATTAAGAAAAAAACTTAAAATACCTCATAAACTATCAGATGTAATTAATGTAAAAGAAGATGACATCGACAAATTATCTGCAATGGCTTTAGAAGATCCTTCAACAAGTGGTAACCCTAAAAAACTTACATCTAGCGATTTAAAATTAATGTATCAATATAGTCTAAAAGGAAAGTTGTTTCACCAATAAGTTTATGTCAAAGGAAATAAAACTATTAATTATTGAAGGAAACACCAAAGAAGAAAATGATAATTTTAAAGAAGCAGGTTGTGTATCTCAATCAGAAAATTTTAAACAACACATTAAAAAAATTGATACTAATTGTATAATAGATATTGTTTCACCAGGAAATGATGAATCTATCAAAAAAATAATTCCATTTTTAAAAGATTATAATGGAATAATTTTAACTGGCAGCACCTTAAGAGTTAATGATGATAGTTTAGAAGTTAGAAAACATATACAGTTTGCAAAAAAATGTTTTGAAGTAGAAAGTTTTATTTTTGCAGCTTGTTGGGGGCTGCAAATAACTGTTACAGCTGCTGGAGGCAAATGCAGAGTCTCTCCCAATGGATCACATATTGGTATAGCCCAAGATATTATATTAACTAATGATGGAAAAAAACATAATTTATATTTTGAAAAAGAAAATAAATTTTCTTCTCCTGCCTTTAATCATGATGAAGTTGTTATACCTCCAAATAATTCTACGATATTAGCAAGTGATAAAATAAATAAATTTATGGCTTTACAGTTTCATGTAAATAAAGCTGAAATATGGGGAATCCAGTATCATCCAGAAATACCCTATGACTATATGCTTAAACTTATTAAGCATAGATCTAAAGGATTATTAAATAGAAAAATTTTTAAAGATAGTGATGAGTTAGGTCAGCATATTAAAGTAATAGAACAAGCTAAAGTTGAGTTAAAAGATCAAATACGTACTTTAGAACTAAAAAATTGGATAAATTACATAAAAAATAAGTAAATTATTTTAAAAAAAATTTTTTAAAACAAAAAGATAGCTTGCAACAATTATAGTTTTTGATACATTTTTAAAACAGCGATACATAACTCATCATAATGATATGAAAGTGGGATCGGTCGTTAGCAATGGAGCTGATGATGAAAATAGGATATTTTTGTAACACTACAAATTGGAATAATAAACCTTACGAAAAAATTTTAGAAGAGACTAGAGAAATAACAATATTTTGTGATCAAAATAATTGGGATTCTATTTGGTATACTGAACATCATTTTAATCACGAAGGAATGGAAGCTTGTACTAATCCTTTAATGATGGGAACTGATGCTGCTGCAAGAACAAATAGAATAAAAATTGGGCAAGCTTGCAATGTAATAACTTTCCATAACCCAATCAGACTAGCCGAAGACATAGCAATGCTAGATCAGTTATCCAAAGGTAGAGTTCTAGTAGGAATCGGAAGGGGAATTTATGGACGTGAAGCTATAAACATGAACAAAGAAGCTGATTTAAAAGATCAAGCAAAAAACTTTAGATTATTTGAAGAAACATTAACAATTATGAAAAAAGCGTGGACTGAAAATTTCTTTAGTCATAAAGGTGAATTCTACACTTATCCAGCTCCAAACTTTGTTTGGCAGCATGACATGAGTCCTCCAAGTGAAGAGTTTTTAGATACAGCAACTAATGAAATAAAAAAGATTAGTATAGTGCCAAAAACATATCAAAAACCACATCCTCCAATTTGGCAAGTTGTTGATGGTGCTAGATCGATTGAATGGGCAGCACAAAATGGAATTAATACCATCATGTGGATACCAACAGTTAAAGCCTTAAAAAAGAGATTTCAAATATATAAAGATGCTAAGTCTAAAAGTGAAAAAAGAGATGTACCCTTAGGAGAGGGAATTTCTTTAGTTAGAGATATGTTTGTTGCAGAAACAATGGAAGAAGCTGAAAAATTGGCTGGAGAACATATTATAAACTATATGAAATGGGTATGTCATTGGAGAGGTCTTGGTAACCACATGGACCCAGGTGAGGAACTACCTGAAACCAAACACAAGTTAGATCTTTTAGATTATGAATTTTTACATAAAAGAAATTTATTATTTGGAACTCCAGAATATGTAATTGATAAGATAAAAGAATTACAATCAGAATTAAATTTACAAAATTTACAAGTTTGGTCTAATTTTCCTGGAATCAAACATGAGGATTGTATGAGAAGCATTAAATTATTTAATGATGAAGTGATTCCTAAAATTACTTCAATTAATTCAAAAGTTCAAAAAGCAAGTTAATATAAGTTACTGCTTAATAAGAGGAGTTTAAATTAAAAAGATGTCCCAAAAAGATGTAGGAAACAAACTTCCAATCTATAAGTTAAAAGCTGGAAAACAAGTAGAAGAATATTATGATGAATGGACTATAAAAAATAAATATGATGAAGACATGTCTAACTGGAAATATTCAGGACCAAAAGAAACAGTTGATCTATTTTCAAAGTATACCAATAAAAAAGATCTAAAAATTTTAGATGCAGGATGTGGCACAGGACTTGTAGGAATTGAATTAAATAAAAAAGGATTTAATAATATTGATGGAGCAGATTTTTCTCAAGCAATGTTAGATCTTATTCCTAAAAATATTTATAAAGATTTATTTAAGATAGATTTAAATAAAAAACTAAATATTAGTGATAAAACTTATGATGGAATTACCTGTGTAGGAACGTTTACTTTTGGACATGTCAATCCACCATGTTTAGATGAGATGGTGCGAATATGTAAAAAAGGATCTCAAATTTGTTTTACAATTAATATAGGAATATATGAAGAATATGGGTTTGACAAAAAGATTAAAGAATTAGAAGATAACAAATCATGGAAGGTGCTTGAATTTTATAAATCTGATTATATTGCAAGTAAAAATGTAAATGCTTGGTTGGTATTAGCTAAAACAATTTAGGATTATTTTAATAATGGACATAAATTTAAGAAAACTTACAAAATTTGTTGATAAAACTTTTATAGAAGGAGGAAAGATAGCAAAAAAACCTGTTTTAATGGTATCTGTTGCTGCTGTTTTCAAGAATCCTTGGCATGGAAAAGGTTTTGTTGAAGATTTAAAACCAGTAATTTTAGATTTGGCACCAAAACTTGGTGATATTCTTGTTCCAGAATTAATTAAAGAAATCGGTTCAGCAGAAAAAATTTTAGCATACGGGAAAGCAGGTGTTGTAGGAATAGAGGGTGAAATAGAGCATGCATCAGCTTTTATTCATACCTTAAGATTTGGTAACAAATTTAGAGACGCAGTTGGAGGAACTTCTTATTTAAGTTTTACAAATACAAGAGGACCTGCTGGATGTAAAATTTCTATTCCAATGATGCATAAAACTGACTCTGGTTTAAGGCCATATTATTTGACACATGAATTTACAATTCATGATGCACCAATTGGTAATGAAATTGTTATAGCTATCGGTGGTGCTTCCAGCGGAAGAGCTCATGCAAGAACTGGTGACCGTTATCAAGATATGAAAGAAATGGGAATAAAAAATCCAAAATAACTTTATTTCTTAAAAAATATTAATATATGTCAAAAACTTCAGACTTATTTGAAACTTATTACATGTTTAATAAGGTTAATGAAACAGACCCAATTATATTTATTCATGGCGTTGGTTTAGATCATAGAATATGGGATGACCAAATTAAATATTTTAAAAATTATAATACAATTGTTTATGATTTAATTGGTCATGGAAAAACTTCTTTAAAAAAAGATAAAATAACTATGAAAGATTTTTCAAACCAATTATTAAAATTAGCTAATGATTTAAAGATTGATAAATTTCATTTAATAGGTTTTTCACTAGGATCACTTATTGCCAGAGATTTTGCATCCTTGCATAATAATAGATTATCCTCATTAACAATTTTTGGAACTGTATATAAAAGAACTGAAGAACAAAAACGAGCGATTATTAGCAGATATGAGATGATGAAACTTAAAAAAGATATTACTAAAAAAAGAGCTTTATCCAGATGGTTTACAGAAACTTTTATTCAAAAAAATCCAGAAATTTATAAAAAAATATATTCTATGCTAGAAAATACTAATTTTAAAACTTGGCTAAAAGTATATAAACTTTTTGTTTATCATGAAGATAATGATGATAACATCAAACAAATTAAAGCCAATACCCTTGTAGTAACTGGTAAAGACGATATAGGATCAAAACCTATAATGAGTGAAAAACTAAGTGAATTGATTAAAGGAAGCAAGTATAAAACAATAGATAAAGGTAAACATCTTTGTAATATAGAGTGTGCAGAAGCTTTTAATAAAATGATTAAAAAATTTATTGATAGTAATAAAAATGTCTAAAATTAAAGAATATAAAATGTTCATTGATGGAGAATGGGTTAACTCAGAAAGTAACAAAACATTTGAAACTTTAAATCCTGAAAATAATAAACCTTGGGCAAAAGTCCCTGAAGCAAGCATCAAAGATGTTGATAGAGCTGTGAAAGCAGCACAAAAAGCTTTTGAGGGTACTTGGCCAAAATTATTGCCAAGAGAAAGAGGAAAATATTTAAAAGCTATAGCAACTCAATTAAGAGAAAATGCTGAAGCATTAGGAAAAATAGAAACTATTGATACAGGAAAACTTTTTAGAGAAACTAAAACTCAAGCAAATTATATTGCAGAATATTATGATTATTTTGCGGGGCTTGCTGACAAAGTTGAAGGCACAGTAGTTCCTATAGATAAACCAGAAATGCAAGTTATAACTACTCGCATTCCAATAGGTGTTGTTGCTGCTATTATTCCTTGGAACTCACAAATGCTGTTAACAGCTGTTAAACTAGCACCAGCCTTAGCTATGGGTAATACTGTTGTAATTAAAGCATCTGAACTTGCTCCAGTAACTTTATTAGAATTTGGAAAACTGATTGAAAAATCTGGAATACCTAAAGGAGTAGTTAACATCATTACTGGCTTAGGAGAACCTTGTGGCAAAGCATTAACATCACATAATTTAGTTGAAAGAATTGCTTTCACTGGAGGCCCTGAAACTGCAAAACATATTATTAAAAACTCAGCTGAAAATTTATCTCAAGTAAGTTTAGAATTAGGAGGAAAAAGCCCCGTTGTAGTTTTTAATGATGCAGAACAAGAAAATGCATTAAATGGAATAACTGCAGGAATATTTGGAGCTAGTGGACAAAGCTGTATAGCAGGATCAAGGCTTTATATTCAATCAAAAATTTATGAAGAGTTTTTAGATAAATTAATATCTAAAGCTGAAAAAATAATATTAGGCGCTCCTATGGAATTAAAAACTCAAATGGGTCCATTAAACAGTTTTAAACAATTAGAAAATATTGAAAAAAATATTAAAGCTACTTTAGAACAAGGTGGAAAACTTCGATGTGGAGGTAAAAGGTCAAAATTATCCAATGAAGGTTATTATTTTCCAGCAACAATAATTGAATGCAAAAATCACAACTTACCTTCAGCTGAAAATGAATTATTCGGTCCAATTTTATCAGTTATGAAATTTGAAACCGAAGAAGAAGCAATTACAAAAATGAATGATAATAAATATGGACTATCATCAGGTGTTTATACTGCAAATTTTGGAAAAGCTATGAGAGTTTCTAAAGCGATAAGAGCAGGAATTGTTTTTGTAAATACTTATAGATTAATTTCTCCTATGGCTCCATTTGGAGGAATTAAAGATAGTGGGTTTGGTAAGGAAGCAGGAATAGAATCAATTAAAGAGTACACAAGAATAAAAACTATATGGTTAAATTCATCAGATAAACCGATGACTGATCCATTCACAATGGGTTAAATTTGTCTACCAAACATATATTTCTTGCATTATTAATAATGGCACTTTTTGGAAGTGCATTTGTTGCAGGTAAAGTAGTTTTAAATACAAGTGTACCACCTATTTTATTTGGTTCATTAAGGCTATTAATAGTTTTAATTTGTTTAATTCCTTTTTGGAGATTTAAGATTCCTTCAAAAAAATATATTTTTCCTCTTATAATTTTTTCTCTATCAATGGGCGTAGGTGTAACAATGTGTACGTATTTAGCTTTAAATGCATCATCAATTGTTTCACCTGTAATAATTGGATCTCAATTAACAGTTCCTTTTGCTATAATTCTTAGTTCTTTATTTATTAATGAAAAAATTAGTTATAAAAAATGGTTTTTTGTTTTAAGTGCTTTTGCGGGAATTGTATTGATAGGATTTGATCCAAAACTTGTTGATAATACTCTTGCTTTATTTTTAACTACTTTAATGGCACTTTTTTATTCAATAGCAAATGTATCTTCACGTAAAATTAAGAATATAAACATTGTAATTACTAATGGATTTATGGCTCTTACTGGTTTGGTAGTTCTTATAATTTTATCTTATATATTTGAAGGTGATCCTTTAGAAAATATTAAAAATATTGAATTTGAGGTTTGGTTTTTGATTCTTCATTCTGGATTAATTGTTTCAGTTTGTGCACACATGTCTTTATTTTACCTTTATAAATACTATTCAGTAGGACAGGTTTTACCATTTTATGCATTATTCCCTGTATTCGGGTTAATACAGACTTTTTTAATATTTGGTGAGATTCCCAGTCTACTTGTTACTCTAGGTGGAATTATAGTAATTAGCTCAGTTTATATGGTTCAAAAGGTAAAATAATTCTATTGGATTAGAAGAGTCCCTCAACTTCTCCATTTTTGTTTAACTTAATTACATCAGCAGCTGGCTTTTTTGGAAGACCAGGCATAGTCATTATTGCTCCACAAATAATAACAATAAATTCTGCACCACTAGATAGCCTTACTTCTCTAATTGACAAAACATGTCCTGAAGGAGCTCCTTTTAAATTTGGATCTGTTGAAAAACTATATTGAGTTTTTGCAACACAAACAGGAAATTCTCCAAACCCATTTTCTTCCATTTGTTTTAATTGATCTCTTACTTTTGTATCAGCTACTACTTCACTTGCACCGTATATTTCTTTTGCAATTTTTTCAATTTTCTTCCATAAAGATTCTTTATCTTGATATAAAAATTTGAATTTATTTTGATTACCTTTTTCACAAATTTTAACCACATTGTTTGCAAGATCTTTTGTTCCTTCACCACCATTAGACCAATGTTTACAAAGACTGACACCAATATTAAGTTTTTTACAATAGTCTTGAATAATTTTTATTTCATTATCTGTGTCAGTAATAAAATGATTTATAGCAACAACAACTTCTAAATTAAATTTTTTTATATTCTGAATATGCCTTTCTAAATTTGGCAATCCTTTTTTTAATGCTTCCAAGTTCTCTTTTTTTAAATCTTCTTTTTTTATTCCTCCATGCATTTTTAGCGCTCTTATTGTTGCTACTAAAACAACACAACTAGGTTTGATATTTCCTTTTCTACATTTGATATCTAAAAATTTTTCTGCACCAAGATCAGCACCAAAACCAGCTTCTGTCACAACATAGTCAGATAATTTTAAAGCAGTTTTGGTTGCAATAATAGAATTACAACCATGTGCAATATTTGCAAAAGGACCTCCATGGATTATAGCAGGGTTGTTTTCAAGTGTTTGTGTAAAATTTGGACGCAATGCATCTTTTAATAAAACAGTCATAGCTCCATGGGCATTTATATCTTTAGCATAAACAGGCTTTTTCTCTCTTGTATAAGCTATAGTAATGTTTCCAATTTTTTCTTCTAATTCTTTTAAAGTATTTGATAAACAAAAAATTGCCATTATTTCTGAGGCAACTGTAATATCAAAGCCATCTTCTCTAGGAAAGCCATTAGCTATACCACCAAGATTAATATTTATTGAACGAAGCGCACGATCATTTAAATCAACCACTCTTCTCCAAACAACTCTTCTAGTATCGATATTTAGTTTATTACCCCAATAGATGTGATTATCTATCAAAGCGGAAAGAAGATTGTGAGCAGATGTTATTGCGTGAAAATCTCCAGTGAAATGTAAATTAATTTGTTCCATAGGTACCACTTGCGCATAACCACCTCCAGCAGCCCCTCCTTTCATTCCAAAAGATGGACCAAGACTTGGCTCTCTTAAGCAAACAATTGATTTTTTTCCTATTTTATTTAAACCATCACTTAAACCAACCGAAGTTGTTGTTTTACCCTCTCCTGCAGGTGTGGGGGTTATAGCTGTAACCAAAATTAAGTTACTCTTTTTTTCTTTTAATTTTTGAATATACTCTAGGTTTACTTTAGCAATATGTCGTCCCATAGGGCTAAAAGCACCAGGCTCATCAGGAACACCAACCTTAGCAAGAATGTCTTTAATAGGCTGCATTTTTGCTGCTCTAGCTATTTCAATATCTGATTTTATATCGCTCATTGTGACCCATATATATTAAAAATATTATTTCGTATACATTATAATTTTAAGGTCTTTTATAATTTTTATGATTATATAATATCAAAAATATGCAAAAATATTCGATATTCAGTTTAATTAAAAATGCATTCACCAACCATCAAAACTGGGATGTTGTTTGGAGAGATCCAACACCTAAAAAAGAATACGATGCAATTATTATTGGTGGCGGGGGTCACGGTCTTGCAACTGCATATTATTTAGCTAAAGAGCATAAAATTACAAATGTAGCTATTTTAGAAAAAGGTTGGATTGGAGGGGGCAATGTAGCCAGAAACACCACAATATTAAGATCAAATTATATGTGGGATGCAAATAGTGTTTTTTATGAACATGGAATGAAACTTTGGGAAAATCTATCTCAAGAATTAAATTATAATGTTATGTATTCACCTAGAGGAATTATAAACCTTGCACATTCAGACGCTCAATTAAACGCATATTCAAGAAGAGGAAATTCAATGAGATTAAATGGTATAGATGCTTTGATGTTAGGAAGGGAAGATTTAAAAAAAATGATTCCTTTTGCTGACTTTTCATCATCAGCAAGATTTCCAATCTTTGGTGCTTTGATGCAGCCACGTGGTGGAACAGCCAGACATGATGCCGTAGCTTGGGGTTACGCAAGACAAGCAGATTCAATGGGTGTTGATATTATTCAGCATTGTGAAGTTACAGGTTTTGATATTCAAAATGGAAAAATACAAGGTGTTCAAACTTCTAGAGGAAATATTAAAACAAAAAAAGTAGGATTATGTGTAGCTGGTAGCACTTCTATATTAGCAGAAAAATTAAACATGACACTTCCAATCGAAGCACATGTACTACAAGCTTGCGTTTCAGAACCAGTAAAACCTTTTTTAGATCATGTAGTAACATTTGGTGCAGGGCATTTTTATTGTAGTCAGTCTGATAAAGGTGAAATGGTAATGGGTGGAGATCTAGACGGTTATAACAGCTATGCTCAAAGAGGAAATCTTCCAACTATACAACATGTTTTATCTGAAGGAGTTGCTATGTTTCCAAATTTAAGCAGATTAAAAATGTTACGAACCTGGGGTGGAATAATGGACATGTCTATGGATGGATCTCCTGTTATTGATAAAAGCCATATTGATGGACTTTATTTAAATTTTGGGTGGTGCTATGGTGGTTTTAAAGCAACGCCAGTTTCAGGATTTACTTTTGCGCATACTATAGCTCAAGACAAACCTCATAAATTAAATGAAAAATTTAAATTAAATAGATTTAGTACTGGAAACCTTATTGATGAGAAAGGTTTAGGAACAAAAACATGGATAGGATAAATAATGTTGGAAATTAATTGCCCATATTGTGGAAAAAGATCTCAAAATGAATTTTCATATGGTGGAGATGCAAGTGTGAAAAGACCCGAACTAGGTAAAGAAGTGTCAGATAAAGAATGGGATGAATTTATTTATTTTAGAAAAAACATAAAAGGAAAACATTCAGAATTTTGGCATCATATTGCTGGCTGTCGACAATGGTTTAAAGTACTTAGAAGTACTTCAACACATGAAATTTTTAAAACAGCTAAAATAGAAGAAGAATTATAAGCTTATGTCTCAAAAATTTAGATTAGAAAAAGCTGGCTATATAAACAGAGATAAAGAGATTTCATTTAAGTTTAATGGAAAAAAATATTTTGGTTATGAAGGAGATACATTAGCATCAGCACTTTTGGCTAATGGAATTCATTTAATTGGTAGAAGTTTTAAATATCATAGACCCAGAGGTTTTGTTGGAGCTGGGATAGACGAACCTAATGCTCAAGTTCAATTGTACAGTGGAGAAAAAACAGAACCAAATGCAATAGCTACAACAATTGAGCTAGTAGAAGGATTAATTGCTACAAGCCAAAATTGCTGGCCATCTGTTTCTTTTGATTTTGGTGAAATTAACAATCTTTTAAATAAATTTTTTCCAGCTGGTTTTTATTATAAAACATTTATGTGGCCTAAAAGCTTTTGGTATAAAATTTATGAACCTATTATTAGAAAAGCAGCAGGTTTGGGCATAGCACCATTAAAACCAGATCCTGACAGATATGAACATAAATTTGAACATTGTGATGTTTTGGTTGTTGGATCTGGTCCAGCTGGTCTAGCTAGCGCTTTAGCAGCCTCAAAAAATGGAGCTAGAGTTATATTAGCAGAAGATAAACCAAGATTTGGAGGAAGCCTATTAACCGACGAAGTTACAATAGGAAATAAAAAAGGAAAAGATTGGGCAGATGAAACAATTGAACAATTAAAATCAATGCCAAATGTTATTGTAAAAAATAGATCACAAGTTTTTGGTTACTATGATCACAATATGATGGTTATGTTTGAAAAAACAAAAGATCATATTTCAAATGCATCAAAATTTACACCAAGACAAAGACTTTGGTATATAAGAGCAAAAGAAGTGATAATTTCAACAGGATCGATAGAAAGACCTTTAGTTTTTGGCAACAATGACAGACCAGGCGTTATGTTAGCGTCAGCAGCCAAAGAGTTTATGAAAGTTTATGGAGTGCTTATTGGAAAAAAACCAATTATTTTTACTAATAATGACACTGGATATGAGGCTGCTATAGAATTTAAAAATAATGGAATAGATCCTCTAGTATTAGATGTTAGAAAAAATCCTGAAGGTTCAATAATAAAAGAAGCAAAAAATTTAAATATTAAAATCAGGTTTTCATATGGAGTCATTAACGCTGAAGGACATTTAAGAGTAAATAAAGCAATAATTGGAAAATTAAATGATGATAAAACTGGTTATGAAAACATTGAACATATTAGTTGTGATAGCATATGTGTTTCAGGAAATTGGACTCCAACTGTTCATCTTTCTTCTCAATCAGGGAATAAACTAAAATTTGATGATAAGATTAATGCTTTTGTTCCAAATCAATCACGTCAAAATGAAAATACAATAGGTTCAGCTAAAGGCACATATTCTTTAAAAGAAAGTTTGGAAGATGGGTTTAAAGCTGGTTATGAATTATCAAAAAAAATAACTGGGCAAGATACAAAAAGCTCAGTTCCTAAAATTAATGAAAAAAAATATGGAGAACAAGATAAATTTTGGTGCATGCCTGTTCCAAAAAATAAAAATTATAAAAGATGTGTAGATTTCCAAAACGATGTATATGTTTCAGATATTGAACTAGCTATAAGGGAAGGTTTTAGATCAATTGAACACGTAAAAAGATACACAACACTTGGTATGGCAACTGACCAAGGCAGAACAAGCAATTTAAATGGTTTGCAATTAGTTGCAAATATTGAAAAAAAAATAGTCCCAGAAGTTGGTCATACTACTTTTAGACCACCTTTCACACCTGTTACAATCGGGACAATCGTAGGACGTGAGGTAGGTAAACATTATAGGCCAATAAGAAAATCTCCAATTCATGATTGGCATGAAAAAAATAATGCAGTCTTTGTTGATGCAGGATTATGGGTGAGACCAAGGTATTATAAAAAAAATAATGAAACATTAATACAAGCTGCAAAACGTGAAGCTACTAATGTCAGAAAGAATGTAGGAGTTTGTGATGTAACTTCACTTGGAAAAATAGATATTAAAGGCCCTGATGCAGCTGAATTTTTAAATAGAGTTTATACAAATGCCTGGATGAAGCTTCCAGTGGGGAAAACTAGATATGGTTTAATGTTAAGAGAAGATGGAATTGTGTTTGATGATGGAACAACTACTCGAATAGCAGAAAATCATTTTCATATGACAACTACAACAGCACAAGCAGCAAATGTTTTAGCTCATTTAGAATATTATCTTCAAATAGTTTGGCCAGAATTGGATGTTAACGTTTTATCTACAACTGAGCAATGGGCAGGTGTAGCAATAGCAGGACCTAACTCCAGGAATTTATTGGTTAAGCTTTTTCCAAACATAGATGTATCAAATGAAGCTTTGCCATTTATGGGTTATAAGGAAGCAAAATTATTTGATATTCCAGCTAGAATTTTTAGAATTTCATTTTCTGGTGAGCTAGCTTATGAAGTAAATGTAGAATCTAATTATGGATTATTTTTATGGGAAAAAATAATTGATTTAGGTAGAGAAATGAATATTGAACCTTACGGAACAGAAGCTTTATCAACATTGCGAATTGAAATGGGACATGTAGCTGGTTCAGAAATTGACGGAAGAGTAATTGCTTCAGATTTATCTCTAGATGGATTAATAAGTAAGAAAAAAGATTTTATTGGAAAAAGATCATTAAATAGAAATGCATTTTTAAAAACAGATAGAGAAAAAATAGTCGGATTAGTTCCATTGGATAAAAAAACTATGATACCCGAAGGATCTCATTTAGTACTAGATAAAAATGCTTCATTACCAAACCCAAAACTTGGGCATGTTTCTGCTTCTTGCTGGAGTGTTGAATTTAATAATCCTTTTTCTTTAGCTATACTTCAAGACGGTAAAAATAGAATTGGACAAAAACTTTTTGCAGTTTCACCCCTAAAGAATAAAAATATTCAAGTAGAAGTAGTTTCTTCCCATTATGTTGACCCCAAAGGTGAAAGAGTTAGATCATGACAAGTATTTCACCATTAAAATTTATTCATAAAAAAGGCGTATTTGGCAATCATTACAAAACTAATGAAAAAGATTTGATTAAAATTTCAGAAATAAAAGATTTAAATATATTTCAAATTTATCATTATAAAAAATCAACAATTTCAAATCAAAATCTTAAAATTGATAATTTAAGATTTCCAATTGAAAACTCAAAAGTAAACTCTAGTTCACAAACAAGAGTCATTTGGAGTGCACCAAGAACATGGCTAATTATTACAAAAGACAACAATATAGCTAAAACAGTTTATACTGAGTTCGACCCTAAACATTTTGGCATTACAGATATATCAAATTCCAGAGCTGTAATTCAAATAGAAGGATTTAACTCTATTGAGATTTTAAAAAAAGGGTCACCAATTAACTTTAATGAATTTAAAAAAGATGATGCAGTAAGTACAGTTTTTCATGGAATAAATATTTTAATAGATTTTGTAGATAAGAATCCTGATAGATTAAATTTATTTTGTTTAAGAAGTTTTGGAGAAACGTTTTACCATCATATTACAGATGCAAGCTTAGAATATGGTTATAATGGTAATTAATTAGGTTATGTATAAATTGATTGAACTAAAAATAGAAAGTATTATAAATCAAAAGAAATTTAACGGCGGGATAGCTCAGGTGGTTAGAGCGCAGCACTCATAACGCTGAGGTCGGCAGTTCGAGTCTGCCTCCCGCTACCAAATATATGAAAAAAAAAATTAAAATTTTTTGTGATACAGCAAATATTTTGTTAATAAAAAAATATAACAAACATTCTTTAGTTAAGGGATTTACAACAAACCCATCATTAATGAAACTGTCAGGAGCAAAAAATTACGAAAATTATTCAAAAAAAATATTGAAAATTTGTAAAGATAAACCAATTTCTTTTGAAGTTTTTTCTGATGACCCTTTTAATATGGAACAACAAGCGCTCAAAATAAATTCATGGGGCAAAAATGTTTATGTAAAAATACCTGTTGTTAATACTAAAGGTAAATTTATGGGACCATTAATAAAGAAGCTAAGTAAAAAAGGAATAAAATTAAATATCACCGCTGTATATACCATAAAGCAAGTCCAATATATTTTGAATAATATTGATAAATCTAAAGTAATAATATCAATTTTTGCTGGAAGGATGGCAGACGCAGGGAAAGATCCTGTTCCAATAATTAAAACAGCAACTAAAATGTCTATTAAGAAAAAAAATGTTGAAATTTTATGGGCCAGCACTAGAGAGGCTTATAATCATCTTCAAGCAAAACAATTAAATTGCCATATCATTACCACACCACCTGCTATAATAGATAAAATATCAAATTTTGGAAAATCTTATGAACAACTTACGCTCGACACTGTTCAAGCTTTTTATAAAGATGCTAAAAATGCAAAATTTAAATTATAGTTTTTTTAAAAACAAACTATGTGATCAACATATATTGGTCTTTTAATTCCAAATTTTTCATCTACTTGATGCTGATGTATATGATGTGAGTGAACAAAAACTGGAATAAATAAATTACTTAAAGTTTTTAAAGTATAAATAAAATTTGTACCTCTAAATTTTCTATCAACCACTTCTAATTTTAGATTACTTTTATCATCATGCTCAAGATCTTCTGGTTGTAATAAAAGCTGTACGTTAGATCCTTTTGGATAATGTTTAATAAAATTTCCTTTAATTGTACCCAGATCAGCATTTTCTAAACTATTTTCACCTGTAACTTTAGCTGGGATTAAAATTCCTCTATTTAAAAAATTTACAACTTCTATTGAATTTGGAAAATGATATACGTTATATGGATCATCGTATTGCTTAAGATTACCATTTAAAATTATACCACATTTTGTTCCTAAATAAAAAGCTTCGTATGAATCATGTGTAACAATAATTGTAGTTATTTTTAGTTCAGTTAAAATCTTTTTTAATTTAATTTGTATTTCTTCTTTAAAACTTTGATCAATATTTGATAATGGTTCGTCTAATAATAGCAAATCAGGTTTTGAAAGCAGTGACCTTGCTAAAGAAGCTCTTTGAGCTTCTCCAGCACTAATTTGGTGAGGAAATTTATTTTTTATATGCTTTAAATTTAAAAATTCTATTACATCTTCTATATTCAAATTTTTATTTTTTTTTTTATTTCTTGCAGCACCAAATTCAATATTTTGAATAACAGTATAGTGAGGAAATAAACAATTATCTTGAAATGAAAGTGAAATATTTCTATTTTCAGGTTCAGTGTGAATATTTTTTGAAGATATAATCTTATTTTGTAATAAAATCTCACCTGATTTAATTTTTTCTAAACCAGCAATAGTTCTTAATATTGTTGTTTTTCCTATTCCTGACGGCCCAAGAAGACAAATAATATCACCTTCTTTTTCAATAGTTAAAGAAACATTATTAACTTTATTCTTATTACTTGCTGCAAAAGTAACATTTTTTAATTCAAAAAAATTTTTTTTCATTTTAATTAGTCTTTAAGAATATACCTTGATGAGATTAAAATAAAGAAACTTGCAATAATTACAAGAAATAATGAAGGTGCAGCCGCTGCTTCAAGTAAGTCTTGGGATGCAAAAATATATGCAGTTGTTGCAAACGTTTCAAAGTTAAAAGGTCTCATAATAAGAGTTATAGGAAGTTCTTTTATTATCTCGATAGCAATTAGAACACTTATTAGCAAAACTGAGTTTTTTAAGTAAGGAATATGAATACTGGTAAACGTTTTAAATTTGGAATAACCCAACAAATAAGAACTTTCATCAATTGAATAATTTATCTTTAGATAACCAGATTTAATTCCATTGCTTGCTAATGAGTAGAACCTAACAAAATAAACCAAAACTAATCCAAAAATAGATCCTATAAAAATATTTTTGATAGTTTTTAGCTCAAAAAAACTAATAATATTATTATCAAACCAAGAAATAAAACTCATATATGCAACAGCCAAAATAATACCTGGAATAGCATAGCCAGATATTGAAAAAGTAGTTAAAGCTTCAAGAAATTTACTTTTAGACACTCTGTTACCATAGCTAGAGATAAAAGCTAGAGATATTAAAACACAGCTTGATAAAAACACTAGCAGCATAGTGTTCAAAAATAGATTGATAATATTTAGATCGATTAAATGTTTTGGAAAAATAATAGTCCAGTAAAGCATTTGAAGAACTGGAAATAAAAAACTAACAAAAAATACAAACATACAAAAAGAAAAAACTATTTTTGCTTTATAACCAGTTAAATGATTTATAGATTTTGATTTAAAACCACTTTTAGTAGAAGAGTGATATTGGGCTTTTTTTCTTGAAAAATTTTCTAAAGCAAATAAACCTAAAATAAAAACTAATAAAAAAAATGATAACCTATTTGCCAAAGCCAGATCATCAAAAGAAATCCATGCATTATAAATTCCAGTTGTTAGAGTAGAAATTCCAAAAAAAGAAACTGAACCAAAATCTGAAAGAGTTTCCATTGCCACCAAAGAAAGGCCAGCAATTATTGCTGGTCTCGCTGAAGGAAGAATAATTTTTAAAAAAGATTTTTTTTTATTAAAACCTAAATTTTTTCCAAGCTCAATAAGATTTTGAGATTGATAAAGAAATGAAGCTCTGGTTAAAACGTAAACATAACCAAATAATGAAAATGAAATTGAAATTATTGCTCCTAACATTCCATCAAACTTAGGTATTATCGAATTATAATTTCCTTCACCAAAAATATTTTTTAGTATTGAGAAAGCGGTTCCATAATTTTCAAAAAAAGCTGTTAAAGAATATGCATATATATAAGCTGGCACAGCAAAAGATAATATTAAAGCCCATTTGAAAAAATTTACACCAGGGAATTTATAAAATGACACAGCATAAGCACAACCTACACCTAAAATAAAAGTTAAAACCAAAACTCCAACTAAAAGAATTAAAGAATTAAAAATATATTCATAAAGAAAAGTATTTTTAATAATCGATGAGTAATTTCCTGTTGTTTCAAAAAAACTAGAAAATACAGTGATGATGGGTATAACAATCGTCAAAGAAATTAAAAATGAACTTAAGTACCAAATATTTATTTTTTTAAAAGACATATCTATATTTTTTTAAGATTTTAAAGGACTTCATGCCAAAAAGATTATTTTTTTTCTAAATAATTCATGCAATTTTCAGGCGTAGTCTCTATATATGGATCCGGATCACTTCCTTCGTTATTCATTCCAGGCTCTTGCCACCATTTTTCAATAATACTATCATTAATAACAGCACAATATCTCCAACTTCTTAATCCAAAACCAACATGGTTTTTATTAACAAGCATACCCATAGATCGAGTAAAATCTCCATTACCATCTGGTAAAATCTTAATTTTCTTAATTTTTTGATGATCCGCCCAAGCATTCATCACAAAACCATCGTTAACACTAATACAATAAATTTCATCTATACCCATTTTTTTTAGCTTATCATAATTTTCTTCAAAACCAGGCAACTGTTTTTCAGAGCATACAGGAGTAAAAGCACCAGGCAATGAAAATATTATAATTCTTTTTTTTTTAAAAAGTTCATCTGTATTAACTTCAATCCATTTACCAATTTTTCTTACTTTTAATACTATGTTAGAGCATTTCTTTCCTTCTATCATTTTGTTTCTATTATTTATTAAATGTTTTGTAAATTTTATAATTTTCATAAAAAACTGATGTCTACAAAGAAAATTTTCTTTGTAGACATCGAACTTAAATAACTATTTTACAAATCAAAAACTTTTAGAATGTGTGGGATATCTGTGTTTTTGATCTTAGATAGTTTTTGTCCATTTATTTTTTTATTGATTTTTTCACACTCTGACTTACAGGGAAGGCAAGGTTCAGAAGAATTATTATAATCAATGTTAAATAAATCTTTTTTATTGCTTTGTTTTACCACAACTATTTCCATTTAGCCGCTAGCATTACTTCTAAAGCATCAGCTTGTTTTTTACCATATGATGCAACTTTAGTTTTAAGATCTTGTTTAAAATCTAAACCCATTTGAACAACCAATTTATGTGGTCTTACACCATCAGCCATTGGATATTCGAATGTATTATTAACAATATGTTCTTGAGCTTCTTTAGTTAATAAAAACTCTAATAACTTAATAGCGTTAGCTTTATTTGGAGCATATTTTAAAATTCCACCACCACTAACATTCATATGTGTTCCTCTATTGTCTTGGTTAGGAAAAAATGGTTTAACTTTTTTTGCTGCAGCTTGTTGTTCGGGACCTTTTTTTCCAGACAACATTAGTGCAAGATAGTAAGTATTTGCTACTGCAAGATCTGCTTCACCTGCAGCTACTGCTAATATTTGAGCTCTATCGTTACCTTTAGAATCTCTAGCCATATTTGAAACTACTCCTTTTGCCCATTCAGCAGTTTTCTTTTTACCATTATTCTGAATTAACGAAGCAACAAGAGATTGATTATATACATTGTTTGATTTTCTTATAACAACTTTACCTTTCCACTTAGGGTCTGCTAAACCTTCGTAAGTTAATCCTTTAAGGTCAGCTTGACTTACTCTTTCTGGAGAATAATAAATTATTCTTGCTCTTTTTGCTATTCCAGTCCAATAAGCTGTTCTAAAGTTAGATGGTACTACTGCTTTTACAGCTTTTGAACTTGCACCTTTTTGAAACATTCCTTTTGCTTGAAATGCTCCTAATCTTCCAGCATCAGCAGTAATATATAAATCAGCAATACAATCTTTACCTTCTTCAGTTATTCTTTTTTGTAATGCTTTGTCTTTACCTGAAACTATATTAACTTTGATACCAGTTTTTTTTGTAAATTTTTCATATAACTGAATATCAGAGTCGTAATGTCTTGCGCTAAAAACATTAACCTCAGCAGAAAAAACTTTGGTAATTGAACTCATCATTACAAACATTGCAATTAATGAAACTAAAATTTTCTTCATTTTTTTTCTTTTTTTATATTATTATTAATCGAGATCTATATATTGATAATGATAATTATTGTCAATAGGATTAATAATCATTATCATTATAATATTATACAACTCTTACGTGTATAAGTATTTTTGAAATAGTTTTATTTAGTGACCGGGAAACTCTAAAAGATTGATTGTTTTATAGGATTGTTTAACTAATAAATCATTTCCACCAAGATCAAATAAGTTTATCACAAAAACAAAAGCAGCCACTTTAGCCTTAGCAAGCTCAATTAATTTGGCAGCAGCTTCTGCTGTACCACCTGTAGCAATCAAATCGTCAACAATTAAAACTTTTTCATTCATCTCAAGCGAGTCCTTGTGCATTTCTAAAGTGGCCTTCCCATATTCAAGTTCAAAATCTATAGAATATTTTTCAGAAGGTAATTTATTTTTTTTTCTTAATAAAATAAGAGGTTTATTTAAAGAATATGATAGGGCAGAAGCAAATAGAAATCCCCTAGATTCTATTGCTGCAATTTTATTGAATTCTAAACCTTTAGTGAGATCAATCATTTGATCAATACTATTTTTAAAGGCATCTTTATCTTTAACCAGGGTTGTAATATCCCTAAAAAGTATCCCTTTTTTAGGGTAATCTTTAATTGACCTTATATATTTTTTTAAGTCCATTTTTTTTTAAAATTATAATAAATAGAGTATAGTAATAATATTATTATATGACAAATTCAAAATTAGCAATCATTGGAGGTAGTGGTCTTTATGATGTTGAGGATTTTAAAGATAGAGAATTAATAAAAATACAAACTCCATGGGGAGAGCCCTCTGATAGTATTATAAAAACCAGATATAACAATAAAGAAATATTTTTTTTACCAAGACATGGACGTGGACATTTTATATCTCCATCTAATATAAACTTTAGAGCAAATATTGACGCTTTAAAACAATTAGGTGTTAGTGACATTGTGTCTATTTCAGCCGTTGGATCTCTTAAAGAAAATTTACAACCAGGAAAGTTTGTAATTGTTGATCAATTTATTGATAGAACGTTTGCAAGAAATAAAACTTTTTTTGATGATGAAATTGTTGCTCATGTTTCTATGGCTTATCCGACTTCAAGTGGTTTAATGAATGCTTGCGAAGAAGCAATTAAAAAAGAAAAAATTGAATATCAACGTGGCGGCACATATGTGGTTATGGAAGGTCCACAATTTTCAACTTTAGCAGAATCTAATCTTTATAGATCATGGAAAGCTGATGTTATTGGAATGACAAATATGCCAGAAGCTAAATTAGCTAGAGAGGCAGAAATAAGATATGCATCAGTATCAATGGTTACCGATTATGATTGTTGGCATCCTGATCATGAAAATGTTGACGTTCAACAAGTCATAAAAGTTCTTTTAGGCAATGCAGCTAAAGCAAAAAATATGATTAAAAATCTTATAGATAATTTTGAAAAACATATTGATCCAAAAGACCCTACTAACAATTGTTTAGATGTAGCAATTATTACGGCTCCAGAAAAAAGAACTCAAAAAACAAAAGATAAATTAAAAACGGTCGCAGGTAGAGTATTAAATAAATGAAGAAAATATTATTATTATTAATAGCAATAACTTTTTCAACCAATTTATATGCAGATAAGCTTCTTAAAAATGGTTTTCTTAATAATAAAATGAACTATGAAAAAGATCAGAATATTAACGATCCAACAAATAAAATAATTCTTATTTATAATCATGGCCAAAACACTCATGATGGCAAATCTTCTAATTGTGTATGGAAAAATGGGATAAGAAATATTTCCTCTTTAGTTGGAGAAAAAGTTAAAGGAAAAGAAATAATGGTTTATCTTTTGTGCACAGGTAAATTAGCAGGTGATGATAAAAGATTATGGAAAAAGAAAAAATTTAAACCACCCTATAAAGGAAAACCTAAATTAGAAAAAAGATTGGACGCCAACTTAGAACTCATTGATTCATTTGTTTCAAAAGGAGTTCCTAATAAACAAATTATTTTAACAGGTCATTCTTGTGGAGGGTGGATGACTATGATGCTATTGGCAAGATATCCCGATAAAGCAAGTGGTGGAATTTCATTAATGCAAGCTTGTTATGGAGAAATATCTAGAGATTTTAAAGTTAAGAAAGTTGGAATAGATAAAGCTTTAGAAAAGTTTAGAAAAAAAGAAGGTTCAGGACCAGCTGATATGCGACAAGCACAAATTGATGAAATTAAAAAAAGTAAAAATTTACCTGTTTTGGTTTTTACACATCCAAAAGATCCTTATGATGGATTGTTATCTGATTGGGTAGAAGAAATTCCAGGTGTCCAAAGAATAATTATTTCAGAAGACAAAACAATTAATGGAAAAAAATGTTACAGAATTGGAATTAATAATGGTGAAAAATGGAAGGAACCTGTTAAAAACTATCACGACATGGATATGACAGATTGTTTTCAGTATTATAATCCAACAATATTAAAATATATAGCTTCAAGATTAAAATGAAAATAGAAGGAAAAGAATATCGTACAATTTGGTTTGATGAAAAAAATCAAGCTGTAAAAATTATTGATCAAACAAAACTTCCACATCAATTTATAATTAAAGATCTTAAAACAGTAAAAGATGC